>DASSFT010000171.1:0-2455 GCA_035694045.1 Chitinophagaceae bacterium | reverse complement strand
TGTTCGTTTCAGGTTTTATTTTTTTTACAAGCCAGGCACAACAATCTACCCCCGATACAACGAGGCGGCCATTCCCTCCCCCGGTAGGAACGATTACTGCTACGCGGCAAACTCCTGTTCATGATCCTGTAATGATCAAAGAAAAAAACACGTATTATATTTTCTGCACCGGCAATGGTATTTCAGTATATTCTTCCCATGATATGAAGGATTGGCGAAAAGAAAAGGCCGTTTTTGCCAAAACACCCGAATGGGTAACGAAAGCGCTTCCCAATTTCAAAGGCAACAGCATGTGGGCGCCGGATATCAGCTACTATGATGGTAAATATTGTTTGTTTTACGCGGTATCCGCTTTCGGGAAAAACACATCCTGCATCGGGCTGGTCGTCAATAAAACCCTGGACAGTTCTTCTGCTGATTACAAATGGGAAGACAAAGGAAAGATCATTCAATCGATACCGGGAAGAGATATGTGGAACGCAATCGATCCCAATCTTATAGTTGACGAAAACAAAACTCCGTGGCTGGCATTTGGATCTTTCTGGAATGGAATGAAACTGGTAAAGTTAAAAGATGATCTTTCATCGGTTGCCCAACCGGAACAATGGTATACGATTGCCGCCAGGCCAAGGGATTTTATGCTGGCCGACTCATTGGCGGGTAATGCAGCTATTGAAGCCCCGTTTATTTTTAAAAAGGATAAATATTATTATCTCTTTGTTTCATGGGATTATTGTTGCCGCGGCGAAAAAAGTGACTATAAAGTGGTGATCGGAAGAAGTGAAAAGGTAGTAGGCCCTTACCTGGATAAGAATGGGGTTGCTATGACGCAGAACGGAGGGAGCCTGATCGTGCAGGGAGACGGCAAAGAGTGGTTTGGAGCCGGTCATAATTCGGCTTACCATTTTGATGGCAAAGATTATATTATCTACCATGGCTATGATGCAAAAGACAGGGGAAGATCCAAACTTATCATTCACGAATTGCAGTGGGACCCCGAGGGCTGGCCGGTAATAAAGGAATAAAATAAAACTGCGGCTTATTGTATCCGGCAGTTTCCTGTATACAATAGCGTTCAAAACGCGGCCACATAACATGGACAATCCGTCTTGAACGCTGCATTCTATTCATCCTCTATTTTGTCACATAACCGAATAAACCTTTGGTGCCTCCTCCGGGACCAGCAGAAAAGAATAGCCAATCGGCATTGATCGCTGTGGCAGTTGACGGGGCAAAGCTGATTGCCCAAAGACCGTCAATCGTAATGATGGTGCCGTTGCTCTGCAATGTGCCCAGCCACCCGTTTGTCGTAGCATCATAGGCGTTAATATGGCCATCCCCGAAATTGCCCACCAGGATTACTGTACTGTTCGGTGCACCGGTAAGCCAACCTGCGGGTGCCTGTGCAACTCCCCAGGGTGCATTGAGAGTGCCGCCGGTGGCAAGCCGTTTTACAAAACTGCCATCAGCATTGAATACATTGACAACTCCAAGTCCTACACCTTTCTTTTCAGTTCCCGTCGCCGGATCGGGCTGGGCATAGGTAACATATAACTTGCCACCTATATTCTGGATATTGAAAGGTGAGTAACCTGCCGGCAAACTGGGATCCGTAAATGTGCTTGCCTGGAGTGTATAGGTTTTATCGAACACATCTATTTTACCCGATTTAAAATCCGCAGCATACAGGAATGTGTCTGCAGCAACAGCGATGGCTAAACCAGTGTACACCGATGTCCCGTTACGGTCAACCTTACCTATCGCCGCCGCCCCACCGTTCCAACCAGAAATTACGCCATCCAATCCTGCAAAGATGAACCTGGCAGCATTCCCGTTCGGAAGTTTAAACCCGGTGCTACCGTTAAAAATTTGTCCGCTCGGTGCGCCGCCTGTCGCTGCTCCATGTGTTGGAATTGAAACTGGAGCCAGTACCTGGGCACCAGTACCTCCATTATAAACAACACTACTGTGATCCCCTGGAGACGATATCCAGGCGGTGCCCGTAGCACTAAATGCAATACCCCATCCATTAAGGAGATGTGGATCTACCCTGGCGCCGGTAAACGAAGCATCGCTTGCTACCACATTTACCATGGTAAAGTTTTGCAGGCTGGCGGGAGTCGGAGTCGGGCTATCTTTTTTATCGCAACTATTAAGACCGACTATAACAAACAGGCTCGTAAGGACAGTCATACATCGCATTGTAGCAGTGGTACACAGATTTCTCATAATAAAATGTTTTAGAATTAAAATAGAATATAAGGCCCTGGTCCTGGATCACGATTCTCTCGAATACCTGTCCACGAAAAGGCAATACCTCATTTAACTATCGCTGTATTTTTTTAAAGGTTGTATGTGTGCAAAAATTAAAGAGCTCATTTTTATTTTTGAGCATGTCAAACCCTATCACGGGCAACCTTTGAAAAAAATATACGATTCGGGCGGGAATCATTCG
>DASSFT010000170.1:0-4183 GCA_035694045.1 Chitinophagaceae bacterium | reverse complement strand
AATTAAAAAGTTTGAGTGTAAGTGCGGTTTTTATATACCCCGCCAACACTCCATCGATGACATAATATTCATATCCCTGGAGAAATGCATCGCTATAGCCCAGCATGTGCTGGGTGACATACGGTTGCTCAAATGGAAGTTTGATGGCTCCATACGCGATCAATGTGAAAAAAGTTTTTTTACTGATAGGCCATAATCCCGTACCGTTTGCGCTGAGTTGCCACAGGTTGATGTTCTTGCTAAATCCTTTTTTGCCGACAAATAGTTCGGCCGCATAACCCTTGGTGGGATAAGGAATATAATCGAGATCATAATAGGACATCTTGTAATAGATCTCGGGAAAACTTATGCTTTTTCGTGCTGCGGGAAAATAAATGGGATTTAATTTCACAACGGTATCACTTACCACTTCGCGGGTAAACATGATTCCAAACCTATGCCGCGTCTTGATGGCGCGGCGATAAGTAGCCTCCGCGGAAACAGTCAGGAAATTGCGCAGGTAACTGTCTTCTTTCAGGAAGGCCTGTTTATCGTTGATCGTATTGTAATTAACTTCTTTGTTCTTGCCCATCGCAAAGCTGAAGTTGAATCCCCACCTGAGCTTCCTGTCGATATACAGCCGGTCGTAACTGAATGATAGCTGTTTGGTATAGCCACCGATGATCCAAAGCCTGAGTTTATCATTGCGGCCCGTTACGTTATTGTACAAAAGTTTGGCGCCATAGTTTACTCTCGTCAGGCTGGCTTTTTGTTCAACAAGCCATTGATTTAAATTCCTGTCAACAGGTTTGAAATAGGGGACCGGGAAAATATACCAGCGTTCCCTTACCTGCACCGATACGTCTACATTATAGCCTTCAAAACTCTTCAGGGCTACGATCACCTCATGAAACAGGGTTGTATTCATCAGCTGCTTCCTGGCAACCTCGAATTTTTTAACCAGTTCCTGCAGGATATAGGATTCGCCTGTTTTGAAAGGAATTTCGCGGAATATGAATTCCTGCTTTGTCTTTTTGTTGCCTTCGATGTAGATACTCCGGACAACGAACCTGGTTGTGGCCTGGCCTGTAGGTAGGGTATCGGCGGGGGATTTTTTTAATAATGAATCACTACTGCCGGGTGCCTGCGAATACCCGCAATAACAGCTTGCTAAAGCTAATAAGAGCCATAGACAATATATTCTGTTTTCCCTCATTAGGTTGGGTCACTCAACGTCAAATTAACCGCATTTTTTTTATCTATGACAAAAGAAGAATCAAAAATCGTTCAAATCTTTAGGTAGTTCATGAGGTTATCGTAATTAGTTCGCAGTTCATTGGCATAAAGTTCTTCGCCGAAGTAGTATTTTACGTCATATTCATACCGCTGGAAAGCGGCAACAATATCCGACACGTCAGGTTTATTGATACGTATCGTGACACGCATAATACCCGTTTCGGGGTTATTTAGTGTATTTAATTGGGTAATTTGTGCATCATTTGTCTCCAATATCTTGCTAATCTCCTTGAACGAATATTGGTTACTTCCCATTTCGAGGACGATCAGCCCGCCAGGTTCATGAAGGCTCATGAACTCCGAAGCATATTTCAACAAGTCGTTATATGTCACAGCCCCGAGAATATCATTTTCATTATCTACGATAGGCACTACGCTCAACCCGTTTTCAGCAGCCACCTGGATAGCTCTTAAAAAATGTTCATCGCTCTTGGCTGACGCATTACCGAAGGACTGTTGCAATTCGCTCAATGGTGCATTATCATTTTCTGCAAGCAAGAGATCGTCTTCACTGATGATGCCCACATATTTTTCCCCGTCAACAATAGGAAGATGGGCAACCTGGTGATCATTCATCAGCTGCAGAGCCTGGTATATCTTGTCGTGCAGACGGAGATAAGGAAGCGATTGAGATGCAAGATCAATTGTTAACATGGATAGCGGCGTTTTATGATGTTTCTGATAAGACTCCAATGCTCATGCAACTGTTGCAGGCTCATTGTGCTTTTTCAAAAATTTATGCAGGATTACATTGAACTCTTCCGGCACTTCCATCATGGGTGCATGACCACATTTATCAATAAAATAGAGTTCGCTGTTGGGGATCAGCCTGTTAAACTCCCGGGCCACAAATGGCGGGGTAATCGTATCATTATTTCCCCATACTAATAACGTCGGTTGCTTGATTTGATTGAGTTCTTCCCCTAAATTATTTCTGATAGCGCTCTTGGCCAATGCAATTATCTTAATGACTTTCAACCTGTTATTTGTCATACTGTATACTTCGTCCACAAGCTCCTTGGTAGCCATTTTTGGATCATAAAAAGTGAGCTCCGTCTTCCTTTTTATATATTCATAATCTCCTCTTTTGGGATAACTATCGCCCATCCCATTTTCAAACAAACCTGAACTTCCGGTAAGAATAAGTGATTTGATCCTTTCGGGATGTTTTAGAATATGAATGATTCCTACGTGACCACCCAGCGAATTACCAAGCAGGTGTATATCCTTTAATTGTCTTGCCTCGATAAAGCGATGAACGAATTTGGCAAGACCGCCGACACTGGTATGCAGAATATCCATGTCGAGCAAAGGCAGGATAGGAACAATAACCTTATTATAATTCTTGAAATATTCAATAAGACTTTCGAAGTTGCTCAATGCCCCGAAAAGACCATGCAAAAGCAACAACGGCTCCCCGTTGCCCTCTTCAATGAATCTGAATTTTTCATGCTGTCTAATCTCGTAACTCATTTTCTCCCCCGAGGCAATTAATTTTTGCTAAAATAGTCGTTTTACGGCAAAAAAAATCCTGTAAAGGTATTACCGGCCTTCATAATGCAAATATAACAGCTTGAAGACCATTTTAAACCAGAATCGTCAACGAAAGCTCAGGATTGCGAATTAGTATACAAAAGACGCAGATAAAAACGCTGTATGGGGCGGAAATACCATATCAGCAAAAGCAGGGCAGCCATGATACCGCTCAATGCCCAACTGTTGGGATAAAATACGCCAATCGTCACCAGCACGAGTATTACGCGTGCATACTCCAGGTAAAATATCCAGGTGCGCTGATCGAGAATAGCTCCGCTATTGATAAGACTTAAGATTATAAAAAATGATAGCAACATTAATTGGAACAAGGTGAGATAATGAACAAATAACGCGACTACGAATAAAAGGATGATCGAAAATATCGTCTGTGTTGTGACATATTGCCGCATGGCTACGGTTGGCTTCCTGTTCGGATGCACACGCAATAGTTTTCTTTCAAGCACCGTGCGGTAATTTGGATTGAGCTCATCCGGTCTACCAAACAATACCTTCCATCTCGCTTTGAACCCTTTTGCCTTCTTAAAGTTTATATACATCTCCAGCGGAAAATGAAAATGTTGCCAGAGAAAGCTATGACTGTTCAACTGCTTGGTGAGCCCGTATGTAATCTTTATATCTTTCCTTTCTTTCACGAACGTGCCGAACATCTTGTCCCAGATGATCAATACATCACCATAGTTTTTATCCAGGTATTCCGGGTTAGAAGCATGATGCAGTCCATGATGAGTTGGTGTCACCAGGAATTTTTCAAACCAACCCCATCTTCCCAATGCGCGTGTATGTATAAAAAATGGATACATTCCATGAATGAGCAGGAAAGTAGAGATCATTAAAGCAGGGAACCCGATCAGCGGCAATACACTCCAGAACATGCACCTGACGATGGACTGGAATACCGTGATACGTGCAGAAACCGTGTAATTAAAATCTTCGCTTTGGTGATGCACAACGTGCGCCGCCCAAAAAGCATTGATCTCATGTGCCATCCGGTGATACCAGTACCATACAAGATCAGTAAGCAGGAAAAGAAGTACCCAGGTGAGCGCATTTACCTTGATATCCAGTATGGCGAAATGCTTGTAAACGTAATCAAATACAAAAAAGAACAGGCCAGTTGTAAAAATATCGAGCAGGCGTTCAGCAATGCCCACGTTCAGGTTGGCGATGGATTCGGCGTACTGGAAAAAGTTTTTTCCCTTTTTTTTCGAATAGTAATACTCCAGCCCGATAAAAAACATGAAGAGCGGAACTGCTAATGCTAAGTAGTTTAATTTCATAGCGTTAATTTAAATCCCCGCCATAAGATTTGCGAAAATAACTTATTCCACACTGGCATCCAAAACTTGAATAT
>DASSFT010000169.1:0-2086 GCA_035694045.1 Chitinophagaceae bacterium | reverse complement strand
TGAAAACAGGCACCATTAATAATATAATTATCCCGGAGGCAAAAACGATATTGCGAACCCGGCTGATACCTGGCGTGACAGCTGTAGTATCAAATTGCTGTGGTGGCCTTGTTACATTTCCTTTAAAAACAAACCGCAGGAGGAACAAAGGAACTAAAATGCAAATGAGTCCCGGCAAGAACAATTTGGTAATAATGCCAAAGACTGTTACCTGCCCTCCTATCCAGAGCATGGTTGAGGTCACATCCCCTATCGGCGACCATACCCCTCCCGCATTTGAAGCAATAATGACAATTCCGGCGAGCATCCAGCGATCCGAGCTGTGGCTGGCTATTCTTCTGATCATCGTTACCATGACAATGGCCGTGGTAAGATTATCAAGCACGGCAGACAGGAAAAATGAGAGCATGCCTATGATCCAGGTCAGTTTTCTCTTATCAGTGGTCGTAATGCGGTTGGTGATGATCTCGAAACCGTCGTGCGCATCGATCAATTCAACGATCGTCATCGCACCCAGGAGGAAAAAAAGGATTTGTGAAATTTCGCCGAGATGGTGTGAAAGTCGGGCCACCACCATATCCTTATCGTCCGAATACAGGATATAAACTGTCCAGCAAAGTACTCCTGTTAATAATGCAATCGCCGCTTTATTAAGCCTGACCTGGGTTTCAAAAGCAATGAGGAGGTAACCTGCAGCAAAGATCAAAATGATAAAAACAGGCATATCCAATAAAAATACAAAAGGCTGGCATCAGGAGCCTACAAAAATATTGTTCAATCCGCGATTCACTTTTGCATTTCATTTAGACTTTGGGGCATCATTTTTCGTTTTGAATTGAACAAAATAAATCACCATGAAAAAAATAATCTGTTCTTTCCTGCTTATCTCAGGATTGTGTACTGCCACTGCCGTTTCCGCCCAGGACTATAAAACTGCCTTAGGTATCCGCTTGAGTAATAGCGCGGCCATGGTAAACAACTCCATTACGTTAAAGCATTTTTTGAATGAAAGGACAGCTATCGAGGCACTTTTCTCTTTTGGGGATCCGTTGGCCCTGGGTGCTTTGGTCGAAGTGCATAAACCGCTTAATACGCAGGGTCTCCAGTGGTTCTATGGCGGAGGTGCATATTTAGCTTTCGAAAAGACTTATAACGCCACTAAAAATATTAACGAGACCAATACGAATTTCGGGGGACAGGGAGTGATTGGGTTGGACTACAAATTTGTCAATCTACCGCTCAATCTCAGTCTCGATTGGAAACCTGAGTTGAACCTGGTAAGCGATATCAATTTCGAACCTGCAGCTATCGGTTTTACCGCGAGGTTCACTTTTGGAAAATAATACCCTTTTACATGTTTAAACAGAGGTCCCTACCGCGGGGACCTTTCTTTTTTACATTATTTAACTTCTACGAGCACGGATACACGGATTAAAATTCGATATATCGGTGGCATCTTTCTGTTTCTGCGGTCCCGCATATTGCGGGACGGCGACGCAACGATGAAAGATTTCGTGCCCAATCCGTATCCCAGGCAATCTTCATCTTTAAACCTTTCAACCCTTAAACCATTAAACCATTAAACCCTTAAACCTTTAAACCGCTGATCCGTGGCAATACCGTGTCTCCATGGTATAACAAAATTTCCTTACATCGTCCGATCATCCCTCCAGGCCAGTTATCCACAAGTTTCCATCACTTGCTAATTTTTTCCTGTTTGTGCGTTTTTGTGCGGGATTTTCTCCTATATTTAAAGCCTAAAACTAGCTGTGCTTAAAAAAGAAAGACAGGCTTACATCCTGCACCAGGTAAACCTGCATAACAAGGTGCTTTCCTCTTCCCTTTCTGTGGACATTAATGTCTCGGAAGATACTATCCGCCGCGATTTGCAAGAGCTGGCAGAAGAAGGAAAAGTGATAAAAGTACACGGAGGGGCGCTATCCCATTCGTTCAGCCAGGTACATTTTCCACCCAACGAGGTTTATTCCCAGAGCCAGAAAAGAAAGATCGCCCAGAAAGCTATTAGCCTGATCAGCAACGGGATGTTTGTGTTGACCAGTGGTGGGACAACCATACTCGAGATGGC
>DASSFT010000168.1:0-9480 GCA_035694045.1 Chitinophagaceae bacterium | reverse complement strand
GAGCCTGGAAAAAAATACAAGCAGCCATTTTCCAATGTGGCATTATCCAGCGCTATCCAAATAGAAATAGCGTTTCGATCGGAGAAAGACCAGAAAGGGGTATCCAGGTGCCAGGCCGTTGGATTGGCCCAGGGCCTTTTGATAAGGGCCTGGTCATGCCAGATGCGGATGCCATCAACACCAGCAAGCTGGGCCGCCATTTTACCGATACGCTCATTTACCATTAATTCTTTTACGGCCTTATTTGTTTGCCAGAGATTCAGCAACTGATCGAATACTTTGCCGAAATAGCTGGAATCTTCATTGATACCGTCATCATCACCGATCCTGATATTCTTGCCGGGAATCTTTATCCCGGACCTTTCTTCGACAGCTGTATTGACAGCTTCACTCCAATGCGCAAGCTCCTCCGGGGATAAAAAATCCTCGATTACAATAAAACCATTGGTTTGATACGATTGTACCTGGGAGGGAGTAAGTTGGTAATTCATATAGCAAATCGTTGTTGATGCAAATTAGTTTTTTTTGGCCTCACCCGACCTCACCCTCTTATCCCTCTCCTTGCTTCTCCCGCTTTTCGGCGGGATCGCAATGACGAGGAGAGGGGCGATACTGCAGAGTTCCTCTAACCTTCACAGCTATAAAATCAGCCTCATCGATACTAGGCACCGTCGACCTCACCCTCCAACTCCCTCTCCGAAGGAGAGGGAGAGTAGGCAACATCTAGCATCTAGCATCAGACATTTCGCACCTACGGCGCGAATGGCACCAAACATTTTGTAGCTACCGACATGCGGTACCTACGGCACCTTCGGGCACCTTGTTCGAAATGTACCAATAACAACAAAATGATTGTTGATTCTGCAAGAAGTCGCTATATAACCGGCTGCATCCAGCATCCAGTATCCAGCATCCAGTTGCGTCGTCGTTTCGCTCCTCGCAATGACGGCATCTAGCATCCAGCTTTCCGGCACGTTTGATGCATAATTACTATAATCACACTATCTCCTCATGAAGACAATATTGACATTCATTCTTCTATTTGCATCTCTATTTGCATTTCCGCAGCAGGATAGCTTACAGCAAAAGGAGGTAGTGGTAAATGTTGCCGACACCGCTGTGGACATACGACCCCGCAGTCCCCATGGCGGCCTTTTAAAGGATGATCCACAGTATAATCCCAGGCGCCCGGTATCAATCACCTTGTTGAGGGTGACCAGCACCAATGTTTCTAACTGGGCAATTGCCCGCTATGCTTTTAATTATGATTGGGCAAAGGTCAGCCCAGAGACCTGGAAGTACAATTTGAAACACGGATGGGAATGGGATAGTGACCGTTTTGGTATCAATTTCATCGGGCATCCCCATTCCGGCAGTAATTACTTTAATGTTGCCCGGAGTAATGGATATTCTTATTGGGCATCACTCCCATTTGCCGTCTTCGGAAGTGCCCAATGGGAATGGTTTGGAGAAAATACAAAACCCTCAAAAAACGATCTTATCAATACCCCGCTTAGCGGTGCCTTCCTGGGCGAAATTCTTTATCGCATCAGTTCAAATATCCTGGATGACCGCACTCACGGAGCAGAAAGAATATGGAGAGAAGTGCTGGCAGGTATTGTCAACCCCACAAGGGCCCTGAACCGGTTTGCTCAAAAAAAGATGTTCAGGCATACGCCGTATGAAGTGTACCAGAAAGAACCGCTGAATATTACCATCAGCGCCGGCATTCACAGGGTAAACGAGAATAACAAATTCTGGACAGGAGGGACGAACGCCATCCTTAACCTGCAACTGGATTATGGAATTCCATTTGAGATAAGAAGGCGCAGGCCGTTTGATGTTTTCAGGTTGCGTTTGGAGGGCCGTTACGGTGATGACAAAAGAATAATAGATAACGTACTTGGCTATGGATTACTGGTGGGAAAAAATATCGGTCACGGACGGCAGGGAACCCTGGTCGGGCTGTTCCAGCAATTTGATTATTGGAATAACAAAGTATTTGAGGTTGGTAGCCTGGGTTTCGGACCCGGTGTTCTTTCGCATATAAACTTTGGCAGGAATTCAAACCTGTTCTCGGGCTGGCATGTTGCATGGGTACCTATTGCAGGAAACAGTACAAAAGTTGGTCCCGACAGCTCCGCGTTCCGGAACTATCCTTTTGGCGGAGGCTGGGAAGCCAGGATAGAAGAACGATTGAATATCGGCAAATGGCTGAGTCTCGGGTTCAACGGTTATTATTACTGGATATTTAACTACGAGCATTCACCCGGTAAAAGCCGGATTGGTATCATAAAACCTTCCATCGCCGTCCGGTTATTTAAGAACCTGAGCGTTGGGTTCGAACATCATGTTTACTACGATACTCATTTCATCGACGATGAAACATTCGTGCGCCTGGTAAGAACAGAGCAAAAACTTTACCTTCAGCTATTCATTGAGGACAGGAACAGGAAAGGAAAATATTATTAAAACATAATAAAAAAACCGGGAAGACAAGCCGTTCTTCCCGGTCAACGTAGATGGTTTTGATCCTTGGCTTACCATTTCTGCACACGCATTTTTCCAGGGCGCGATTACAACGATTAATCGCCGCTCTTTATCAATCAATAGTTTTTAGCCTGACATATTTTTCAAGGGTGTTATAATTAAAACCCTTTGCCTTCATGTCTTTAATATATTCAGGTGTAACACCAGTCGCTTTGACGGAAACGATCTCATCGATCTTTATATTCTTAAAGCCCATCGCTTCGAAGCTTTTGATGAATTCCGGTGTAATGTTCTGCGATTTCAGGGCAGGCAGCTCATCAAGGTCTATGTTTTTATAACCGATCGCTTCGAAACTCCGGATCCATTCAGGAGTAATGCCAAGAGCTTTGAATGAAACGAGGTTTTCCGGTTTGACATCTTTGTAACCCATATTGGTAAAACTCTTCATGTACTCAGGTGTAACATTTTGCGATTTCATCCCGGTAAACTCATCCAGGTCGATATCCCTGAAACCTAGTGCCTGCCAGCCCTTGATGTATTCCGGGGTTATATTCAATGCTTTAAACGCAACGAGGTTTTCGGGTTTGACTTCTTTATATCCCAGGTCGGTAAAGCTTTTCATAAATTCAGGCGTAACGTTCTGTGATTTCATGCCGACATAATCTTCAGGGTTTATATCTTTAAAACCCATGTCTTGCCAGCTTTTGATATACTCAGGAGTTACACCCACGGCTTTAAAAGATACCAATTGTTCATTGGGAATATTCGTGAGGCCTACGGCCTTAAAAGAGTTGATATAATCTTCATCGATGCCCATAGCTTTGAAACTTACGATATCATCCGCATCGTCATCGGCTTCTTTTCCATCGTTGCCTTTTAGCTTCCGCACTTTTGTGATATATTCTTTATCGATTCCCTGGGCCTTGAATGAGACCAGCTGGTCTGTCGTTACATTTTTATAACCCGCGCTACGGATCTCATTTATATACCTATCATCCACGCCCAGTGCTTTAAGAGAGACCAGGTTTTCGCTGCTGACATCTTTGAAGCCTGAATTTTTGATAGAACGGATATAAGCTGCATCCACTTTTAGAGCTGCCATAGGGATGAGCTCGTCCTTGGTAATTTTGGTGAAGCCTTCGCTTCTCAAAGTCTGCAGGTAATCTTTGCGGATATTTATAAAAAAGAAAGCCATTTCATCTTCGGTATCCAGTTTTTCATTGAGTTCCTTACTCATGTAATCACTAAATGATTTGTCGGCAACGAACTTGTAACGGCCCATGCCGGTGTTGCCTTCAAATTTGCCGGTCATTTCCATCCTTCCCGCTTCCCGGCTGATGTTGAAGCTGCCAGAAGTTCCATTCGGAAGAGTGCCCAATTCTGACAATTTGAAAGTGGACGAATTGTAGGAATGCCCGGATCTGAAATCATCTTCATCGCTATCGATCTTCTCATCGCTGAAGCGGATATTGACCTTATCGTCTTTGATGATCGCGAACCAATATCCTTCGGTTTCAATCCCGTGGTGACGGTTTTTGGATTCATTGGTTTGGCTTTTTGCCACCGGTTCATTCAGCAGGCAGGCAATAAATGCCAGTACCGGCATCAGGAAAAAATATTTCCAGGCCGTGTGGAGATTTGATCTTTTTCTGTTCATCATGGCTATACGTTTTTTAAGAATTGACTGGTTATAATTGGTAGTTAAGCTCAGCGGGAAATGCGGTGCAGATACTTTGACAAGGCTGAGCTGGTATGTTTTTTTATCAACTTCGTCCTGTTGCATCAATTGATCATCCGTCAGGAATTCCAGGTTGCTTTCGATCTCGCGGCGATAGATCCAGGCAAAGGGGTTGAACCATTGAAAGATCAACACCAGCTCGGCAAACAGTATATCGATCGTGTGTTTCTGCCTGATATGAATTTTTTCATGCAGTAGGATCTGGTTGTAGGTGTCCCATTCATATTTTTCAGGGTTGATAAAAATGATGTTGCCAAAGGAGCAGGGAGCTTTGTCGCCCGTTACTTCTACGATACGGTATGGCCCATCGCTGATCACCGGGTATTTAAAGGAACGGTAAACCAGTATGCCTGCCTGGAAAAGAAAGCTGGCAGCGAATATGATCACTCCAAACCAATAAATGAGAATGATCCAGTTCATCAATTGAGAAAAAGAGAATTTGGTTGAACTCGAAGAGCGGTCGCTGCTAGTTGTCGTCTCCGTGGCAGGTCCATTTACGGTGGGATTATTTGCTGCAGCAGGCGGTTTTATCGCTTGTGCCTGTTGAACCGGTCCTGTTTTATTTGTCGCCGGTTGTTGAACGGTGGTTATTCCTTCCGCGGCCTTTTTCCGGAATGAAAACTGTGCGGGGACCTGCAGCAGGGGCAGGGTGAATGAAATCACCAGGCAAATGACCAGCATGTAGCGATTCACCCGGTAGAATGTTTCGCGGCGGAGCAGTACTTTATAAAAAGCCAGGCAGGTGGCCAGCACCAGGGCGGCATTGATGATATATGGCAATGTCATGATTTATTGGTTTTGATCATGTCAAGAATTTCTTTCAGTTCCTCTTCGCTGAGGTTTTGTTCCTTGGCGAAATAAGCCAGCATCCGCGGGTAGGAATTGTCGAAATAACGGCTCACGATATCATTCATCGCATGCTTCTGGTAATCTTCTTTTGCCACCAGTGGGAAGTAACGGTAGAGATTACCTACCGCTTCACGCCCGAGAAATTTTTTTTCTTCAAGGATCTTTACCATGGTCGCTACGCTGTTATAATGCGGTTTGGGATCGGGCAGGTAAGGAATCACTTCTTTGATAAAAGCTTTTCCCAGTTCCCAGTACACCTGCATGATCTGTTCTTCTCTTTTTGCGAGTTTCATTTATTGAATATTGAGTTGATTAACGCGATTCAAATACCGCTTTTTTCCTGCGTGATTCGCGCCTCACAATGTTACTACTAATTCATTAGGAGAACAACTAATTTATTAGGAGTTTATTCTTCACCCCGACATTATTAAATATAACTTATTTATAATCAAATTGTTACAGTATTAAAATTTTTGTAAAAACCAGAATAGTGCCAACAAGCAAATCATAATCGATCATCCCATCATAATAATCCGCGTCCTAACTAAATGCCAGAACGCAGATTGATAAGATCGTTAAGATATTCACGGATCATAATCGATCATCCCATCATAATAATCCCGCGCCCTAACTAAATGCCGGAACCCGGATTGATAAGATCGTTAAGATATTCACGGAACATAATCCATCATCTCATCATGATAATCCGCGTTCTTTCTTTTTCCCGATGTCATAAACCTTTCTTCCGGATCTCGTTATTTTCTTTTGAAAAATCAGCAGTAAGATTGCAGCTTTTACAGACAAGCGATCGAAATGGCAAATAAATCCACCACCCACAATACAATGCGGGTCTATCACCGCTATCTTGGTTATTTCCTGGCAGGCATCATGGCTATGTATGCAATCAGCGGCATCGTATTAATATTCCGGGACACAGATTTTTTGAAAAGGAAAAAACAGGTGGAGCAAAAGCTTGTTCCCAATCTGAATGCAGAAGACCTGGGGAAGGCATTGCGCATACGTGACCTGAAAATAGAGACGCAAAATGGAGAGATGGCATTTTTTAAGCAGGGGAGTTATAATAAAACGAGCGGCCTGGCTGTATACACTGTTACCTCGCTACCGGCTATTTTGGATAAACTGACCCGCTTGCATAAAGCCAATACTAAGCAACCGCTACATTACCTGAATGTTTTTTTTGGGGTCTCTCTATTGTTTTTTGTGATCTCCTCATTCTGGATGTTTCTACCCAAAACAACCATCTTCCGCAAGGGCCTATATTTTACACTGGCCGGCTTGCTGCTAACCATTATCCTGTTGTTTGTATAAACTGAAGATGCTTCATTTTCAAATTCTCAAATTTTCAAATTAACTAATTATCCTCTTCCGTAGACAAACTTTCTGCAATAGGTGACTGGGTCATCATACCGAAATCGAACTGCATATCATTCAGCTTGCGATAAAGCCCGTTATGTTTCATCAGTTCAGCGTGTGTGCCTGATTCGCTGACAACACCTTTGTCAATCAACACTATTTTGTCGGCATTACGAATGGTTGAAAGCCGGTGAGCGATGACAAAGGAGGTGCGGCCTTTCATCAAATTATCCAATGCTTCCTGTACCAGTTGCTCGCTCTCACTATCCAGTGAAGAGGTAGCTTCGTCGAGGATCAATATTGCCGGGTCTTTCAATATAGCCCGGGCGATAGCGATACGCTGCCGCTGGCCACCACTTAACTTGATGCCTCTCTCACCCACAATTGTTTCATATTGTTCAGGGAACCTGCTAACGAACTCATGGGCATTGGCGTTCCTTGCCGCTGCAATGATCTCTTCATCGGTCGCATCAGGTTTACCGTATGCAATGTTTTCTTTGATACTACCTCCAAACAGGATCACATCCTGCGGCACAAACGCCATTTGCCTTCTCAGTTGCGAGATCGGAAAGCTTTTAGCGGGCCGTTCGTCGAAATAAATAATGCCAGATTCAGGTTCATAAAATCGAAGCAATAGCGATGCGATTGTAGATTTACCGGCACCACTGGGACCAACTATCGCTATTTGTTCCCCATTACGCGCCGTAAGAGAGAGATCTTTCAGTACGATGATATCTTTGCGGCTGGGATAGCTGAATGCCACATGTTCAAACCGTACATTTCCGTTTAACGCAAATTGTGGGGCTACAGTAATAGGTTGCAGGTCTACTTCTTCACCATCGCTGCGGAGGATCTCTCTTACACTTTGCGTGGCTCCCAGGGTTTTCTGGAGTTGGGAAAACATATCGGCAAAGCCCGCAAATGTACCACCAACAAAACCGGAGAAGATCACGAAGGTGATAAGATCACCAATTGACAACTCTCCCGAGTGGATCATGCGGCCTCCATTCCAGACCACGAATGCAAGCGTGCCGAACAAACTAAAGATCATAAATGCCACAAAGGCGCCACGGTATCTCGCATTGCTGATGGCAGTACTTACAACATTCTTCAGGCTTTTTACATAACGGGTGATCTCGTGGTATTCGCTCGTAAACGCTTTTACAATAGATATACCGTGAAAAGTTTCCTGTACAATGGTGCCGCTATCCGCCAGCTGGTCTTGCGCCCTGCGCGACATTTTGCGGATGCGTTTACCAAATACAACAGCAATAATGCCCAGCAAGGGAACAACGGCCAGCATGATCAACGCCAGCTTGGCGCTTATCAGGAAAATAATAACCAGGCCAATGACCAGCATGAAAATGCCTCGTAAAAACTCAGCAAGTGTAAATGAAACTGCATCCTGGATCTGTGAAAGATCAGAAGAGATACGGTTGCTTAATTCACCCACCCTTCTTTCGGTAAAAAAGCCAAGCGGCATCGTCAGTAGTTTACTATAAACATCTTTACGCATGTCGGCTACTGATTTTTCACCTACTGCTGTCAGCAAATAAACCCGCATGAATGAAAAAAAAGTTTGAGCTGTCAGTTGACAAAATATCAGCAGCAGTGTGGTATTCAGCGTCCAGTGAATACTTTTCAAATTCAGGCCAAACTGTTTGCCCATAGCGCCGCCGGGAAGGTTAGATGTTCCCGGGGAAGCGGCATCGATCATTTTTCCGAGAAATAAAGGAAATAAACTCGTGGAGACCGCGGTAAGCGCGATAAATACCAGGCCCAGTATAAATTTTCCGCGATGGGGTTTGAGATACCTGAACAATACAAGTGCCTCCCGCAGGTTTTCACGGTTAATCTTTGCTTTGGGTGATTTGCTTTCTTTTAAAATGGGTAAATGATGCTGTGCCATGGATACCTAAGAAATTTCACGCCACGCCGCTACGAGATGGACCTGGTTTCAAAGCGCTGGACGTAACGTGAGATTACGATTTAAGAAAATTTCGGTAGTTGCAAGTTAACCAATATGTGCCTGTGTTGACTGATGAGCTCAACTGAATTCCGTAAACTGCCGGAATGGGGGAGTGAACTGATAGTTGCCCCGGCGAATATAGATCTAGCACGGATACACGGATTAGCGGTTTAAAGGTTTAACGGTTTAATGGTTGAAAGGTTTAAAGATGAAGAGTTGAAACGGATGCCCAGATGACTTCATTTTTTTCCGTGAATCTGTGGCAAATCGCAAGAGAGATCTTTTTTCAAACTGAGGCACCATCATCAATTTAGAGCATTGATAACTTAAAATATCCCAGGTGTAATTCGTCTTCGACAGCGGAATCACCATCAGATACAACCAGGCGATACTGCTCTTTTGTCTCCCGGGGGAGAATATCGGTTATTTCGTATACGTCATCTACATCCACCCCGTATTTGTCATCGACATGTGAATTGGCACCCTCGAAACCAGTATGCCGGAAGAAAGCAGTTTGTTTGGCTATGCCGATTGCCTCTGCTTTACCGGGGGCTGCAATCACCATTTTATAATGAAACTCTTCAAATTCGTTTTGTTTATAGCCCCCAAGATTGATGAAAAAAAGTTTGACTGGGCTGCCCTGCTGCCCGGGTTCTCTGGGCACGACCTCTACTTTATAGCCATTGACACACGTGATCGCCCGCCATGCATCCAGGTGCAACCTGTTCTCACCCGGCCAGAATGAGATCATTTGGGGGACCAGGTCCCTGAGAGTTTCCCCGATACCAAAAAATACATCGTGCTGTTCAATATGACGGCCTGGCGGGGTACAACCGATCAATAGCATAAAGAGTTTTGGCATGAAGAAAAATTATTGACGCTAAGATACAAAGCTCATACTAGTCATACAGGTAGTATTGATCACATAGGTTTATATGGCCCATTTCACTCATGTGACAGCCGACCCGTTTGGCAGCATATTTGAATTACAAAGAATATTAACTTCCTGAAAATGCAAAGACGTTCTCCTTCTCTCATATTTTGTGTGGTTATGGACCTG
>DASSFT010000167.1:0-3748 GCA_035694045.1 Chitinophagaceae bacterium | reverse complement strand
CGGTACCAATGTGCTGCCGGCTCTTTCTACGATGGAAACGGCATGGAAAAAGTATTTCCCCGAGACCCCGGTTGATTACACTTTCCTGGATGATAATTACGCTAAACTGTATCAATCTGAACAAAGGCAGGCCACGATCTTTACCCTGTTTGCCTGTATAGCGATATTTATTGCATGCCTGGGACTTTTTGGCTTGTCTGCTTTCGCCATCTCGCAACGGATTAAAGAAATAGGAATAAGAAAAGTTCTCGGTGCAAATGTGCAGGGTATTGTCGGTCTGTTGTCGAGGGATTTCCTCATTCTCGTTGGCATCGCTTCACTCATGGCATTCCCCATTGCATGGTTTGCTATGAACAGTTGGTTGAAGGATTTTGCTTATCGTATCAATATCCAATGGTGGGTGTTTATCGCCGCCGGGATTATAGCTGCATTGATCGCATTTGCTACAGTCAGCTTCCAGGCAATTAAAGCGGCTGTTGCCAACCCGGTGAAATCATTGAGAACGGAATGATAGCGTGAGGGGTGTCCCGATCCTTCGCTTCGCTCAGGACTATCGGGAGGTGAGTGGTGAGTTGAGGCCTTAGTCATAACAGACCAAGGACCATATTCCACTCACGGCAGCGCAAAAGTCGGAACTATGAAAAGGTTATAAGTTAATTGTTGAAAGAACGTACACTGAGAAAACGAAAAAAACTATAAACCAATTTTCATGTTAAAGAATTATTTCAAGATCGCCTGGAGAAACATAGTCAAGAATAAGATATTCTCCTTTATCAATATCGCCGGGCTGGCTATCGGCCTTTGCTGTTTTACCCTGATCGCACTCTTTGTGCTGGATGAATTGAGTTATGACCGCTATAATAAAAAAGCTGATCAGATCTACCGACTCAATTCGGATTTACTCTTTGGGGGCACGGAACAGAAACTCTCTGTGACTTCTGACGCCATGGGTGCTACTTTGAAAAAAGATTATCCCGCAGTAGAACAATTCGCTCGCATTTACAATTCCGAGGGGCCAAAACAGGTAAAGAAAGACAATGTCTTTATTACTGAATACAATGTAGCATACGCGGATTCTACTTTGTTTGACGTATTCACCCTTCCTGCCATTGCCGGCGATACAAAAACGGCTTTAAACGAGCCAAATACCGTCGTAATAACAGAGTCGGCCGCAAAGAAATACTTCGGAACGACCGATGCCGTAGGCAAAATGCTACAGACTGATGACAATAACGGCACGACTTACAAAGTTACCGCAGTCATTAAAAACATTCCACACAATTCGCATTTCAATTTCGATATGCTCTTTTCGATGGATAATGTGCGATATGGGTGGAACAATCATCTCAGCCAGAATTTTCACACCTATATCGTGTTGAGGAAAGGAACGGATCCGCATGAATTTGAAAAGAACTTTACACAGTACATAAATAAATATGTTCTCCCCCAGGCTAAGCAAATCATGCAGATAAGCTCAATAGAAGAGTTTGAAAAAGCCGGCAACCGGCTCTCTTTTTCCATGACACCGTTGACCGATATCCACCTGCATTCCGGTCTCCAGTACGAACTGCGAGCCAATGGCAGCATGCAATATGTTTATATCTTTTCCATCGCAGCTATCTTCATTTTGTTGATCGCCTGCATCAATTTCATGAATCTTTCTACTGCCCGCTCGGCCAATCGCGCTAAAGAAGTGGGCATCCGCAAAGTGCTGGGAACGGAAAGAAAAAATCTCATACGGCAATTCCTTACTGAATCAACGATCACTGCCATCATCTCACTCGTTCTTTCCATGGTTATAGTTTGGCTTGTATTGCCCGTTTTTAATTCCATTTCCGGAAAATCCCTTGAATTTTCACAGATAACATCAGGATACTTCCTGCCCCTTCTCCTGGCGCTTCCGTTTATTGTCGGGTTGTTGGCAGGCAGTTACCCGGCATTTTTCCTTTCTTCTTTTAAACCGATTACCGTATTAAAGGGTAAGATCAATGCAGGCACGAAACGAAGCCACCTTCGGAGTTCCCTGGTGGTGATCCAGTTCGTCATATCAATATTCTTTATTGTAGGAACTATAGTTGTTTACAGGCAACTGAACTATATACAAACAAAAAAATTGGGATTCACCAAGGACCAGGTCCTGGTGATCGATGGGACCTGGGCTTTGGGAAACAAAGCAGAGGCATTCAAGAATGATGTATTGAACATGCCCGGTGTATCCAGCGGGACTCTCAGCGGTTACCTCCCGGTGACTTCTTCCTCCCGTAGCGACATCACTTTTTCAAAAGAAGCGGTAATGGATTCCCGTAACGGTTTCAACCAGCAGATTTGGACAGTCGACCATGACTATATAAAGACCATGGGCATGAAAATGGTCAGCGGCCGGGCTTTCTCAAAAAATTTCGGAAGCGATTCTTCGGCCATAATCATCAATCAGACTACAAAGGAGATACTGGGATATGACGACGCAGTTGGCAAAAAGATCTATTCAAATGATGGCGGAGGACATGTTTCGACTTATACGATCATCGGTGTTGTTGAGAATTTCCATTTCTCTTCACTCCGACAAAATATAGGCGCCCTTTGTATGGTTCTGGGCTTTAACCCGGGATTTGCCTCTTTCAAAGTAAGTGCTAAAGATGTCAAGCCGCTGCTGGGGAACATCCAAAACAAATGGAAGGCGATGGTACCTGAAAGACCTTTCAGTTACCGTTTTCTCGATGATGCATTTAACCAAATGTATGACGAAGAACAGCGTGTTGGGAAGATTGCAATGTCATTTGCGTTGCTGGCGATCATCATCGCGAGTTTAGGTCTTTTTGGTTTGGCAACTTATATGGCAGAACAAAGGACGAAAGAGATCGGCGTAAGAAAAGTGCTGGGTGCTACGGTCGGCAATATCGTATCCATGCTATCAAGGGATTTTCTGAGACTGGTAGTGATTGCTGCCGTATTTGCTTTCCCGCTGGCCTGGTGGTTTATGCACAGCTGGCTGCAGGATTTTGCTTACAGGGTAAATATCAGCTGGTGGATTTTCATTGCGGCGGCAGTTATTGCGTTGCTGATTGCCCTGGCAACTGTAAGCTTCCAGGCAATTAAGGCGGCCATTGCCAATCCAGTGAAATCGTTGAGAACCGAATGATTAGTGGTGAATCGTGAGTGGTGAGTACTGACCACTCTCCACTCACCATTGACGAAATAAACAGCCATGATTAAGAATTACATCATCGTCGCCTGGCGGAATCTTTGGAAAAACAAAGCATTTTCTGCCATTAATATTTTCGGGCTGTCTGCCGGCCTGGCTTGCTGTATCCTGATCTTTCTTTTTATCCAGCATGAGTTAAGCTATGATAAGTTCAACGTTCATTCTTCCGATATCTACAGGATAACTTCCGAGTCTGAAAGTGCCAGCGGTAAGACAAATCTTGCTGTAACTCCCGCACCATGGGTGTCATTGATGAAAAAAGATTTCCCGGAAATAAAGGAGTATGTCAGGATATTAAAAAGCGAAAAGGCCGATGTTTCTCAACCAGGTCAGCCAAAGTTTTATGAGAACGATCTGATTTTTGCTGACTCCACTTTTTTCAATGTGTTTTCGTTTAGCCTGTCGAAGGGAAATACCAAATTGGCATTGGATAAACCGAACAGCGTTATTCTTACCCGTGAAGCCGCCGAAAAATATTTTGGCAATGAAGATCCAATGGGCAAAACGCTTGAAATAAGCTCCTTTATGGGACCGCTTAATGCACAG
>DASSFT010000166.1:0-8540 GCA_035694045.1 Chitinophagaceae bacterium | reverse complement strand
CAACAATTTTTTTGGTTTCGGCAACAACACAGCAATAGACGAAAGCAAGGACATCAGTTATTACCAGGCCCATTATAAATACGCGGAAATATCGGCGCTGGCAAGGAAAAGATTCTATGATAAGGCAAGCATCCTGGTCGGACCTTATTTTTACCAGTATTGGTTTAAACCCGAAAATAATAAGGGTAAGGTCCTTCAATATCCTTCTTTGTTATCGCTTGATTCCGGCGGGGTATATGACAATAAAACGTACCTCGGCGCCAAACTGGTAATTGATATTAATAATCTCAACAACGCGTTGTTCCCGACAAGAGGGATAAGCTGGACAACCGATTTGTCTTTTTTAGGAGGTCTGTCAAATAATGCGCATTCGATAACCAAACTTACATCCGACATGACCGTGTATGCCAGCTTTAATTCGCCGACGAAGGTGGTGACGGTTTTGCGTTTGGGTGGCGGTCATCTTTACGGCGATAAGTTTGATTATTTCCAGGGCTATGACCTGGGAGCTAATAATTATCTCCGCGGTTTCAGGAAAAACAGGTTTAGCGGTTCAGCTATTGCCTACGCGAATCTTGAAGCCAGGATAAAACTTATAACATCCAGGTGGTACCTGCTGCCGGGAGATCTTGGGCTGATCGCTTTCGATGATATCGGTCGTATATGGATGAAACATCAGACCCCAGGAGGCTGGCACAATGCAGTTGGAGGTGGTCTTTATTTTATTCCGTTTAATATGATGCTCATTTCTGCTACCGTCGCTTTTTCCAATGAAGGACATATGATTAACGTATCAACAGGCACCAGGATTAATATCAGTTTTTAATAATTCACTATGGAATACACTACTATCTCTTATAAAGCTGAGTATTTTGTAACAACGATGTTTGAAAAAAATCAGCAGGAATCCTTGTTGTACCATAACCTGGAGCATAGTCGAAACGTGGTGGCCAGGGCAAAGGAGATCGCTGAGCACTATGATCTATCCGAAAAAGACCAGGCCGTTCTTTATATAGCCGCATGGTTTCATGACACGGGTCATTTATTTGTTGAACCCGCCATGCACGAGATAAAAAGCATTGAACTGGTGAAAGCCTTCTTCGCCAACGAGGCGACAAAAGAAGAACAGGAACAGTTAGTGCCGGCGATCGAAAAATGCATTATGGCAACGCACCGGAATAATACTCCGAAAACGATCCCCGAACAGATCCTTGCCGACGCGGATACCTATCATCTCGGCACGAAAGAATTCAAAGACACTAATAAAAAGCTGAGGAAAGAATATATCCTTCGTCATTTGATTACTCCCAATACGAACTGGAATAAAAAATCACTGGAATTTCTTGAAGCTCATCGCTACTACACTCCTTATTGCATAGGATTGCTTGAAGAAGGAAAGCAAAAAAATATCGAGAGGTTGCGGGAAAAGAACATAAAAAATGAAATGATGGGGGCTAACCGGGAGGAACCGGAAATCGACAAAAAGCTGAGCAAGGAAGAGTTGAAACAAAAAACCACCCTTCTGAACAAAGGCATTCAAACGATGCTGCGTCTTACTTCGGAAAATCACCTGCGCCTGAGCAGTCTCGCCGATGGAAAGGCGAATATCCTGATCTCTGTCAATGCAATTATCATTTCGGTTATTTTAACCGTATTACTCCGTCGCCTGGAAGTAGATACCTACCTGGTATTCCCGACGGTTTTTTTCCTGCTATTTTCATTGGCTACGATCGTCATTGCGATCATGGCTACAAGGCCCAAAGTAAGCAGCGGCCATTTCAGCAAGGAAGACATCCTGAATAAAAAGACAAACCTTCTTTTCTTTGGCAATTTTCACAAAGCGACGCTTCAGGAATACGAATGGGGAATGCAGGAGATGATGAAAGACCAGGCATACCTGTACAGTACGTTGGTAAGGGACATTTACTATCTCGGGGTGGTACTGGGGAAAAAATACCGGCTATTGAGGCTGGCTTATGTCATTTTCATGGTAGGCATAATTATAGCAGTATTAGCATTTAGCCTGGCTGTGATTTTGAACAGGAGCGGCGGCGCTACCAACTCCACAGCCATGCCTTTGTAATATCTTGACTTAAAAATTGTAACAACAGGTATGAAAGCAGTGAATTTAAAATGGAGAAGAATACCTGTTGCTGCTAAGTACCGCGCCAAGGTAGTCCTCTGGATTGCACTCGGCTGGACAATAGTGGACCTGATTTACCTCTTTGTCCGTGTCAGTCTCCCGGGAATTTCCCCCGACCGCGATCTTTTCAATTATGGCAGTTGGGAAGTGGTAGTGTTTCGTGGGCTAATAGTTTTCATATTCGCCGGAGTAATGGGATTTGCGTTATTTTACCAGGCTCACCGGAACACGATCGAATTGCCGCTGGCCATGAATTTTTTATTGAAGACCGGGCTGTTGGTAGTGATCGCTTTCCTGATGAATTTTTTCCTTTATTATTTGCATGCCATCCTGTTTTTGCACAGGGATCCGGTGCAAAGTCTCAGGAACTTTGGCTACTATGGCTTTCATACTACCTGGCTAATAAAAAAATTGCCGGGCTGGCTGCTGACTTTTTCCTTACTCCAGGTCATAGTAGAAGTCATCAAAAAATATTCCCCAGGTATTTTCTTTGACGTGTTATTGGGGAGATACCGGCATCCGCAGGTTGAAAAACGCATCGTGATGTTTATCGACCTGAAAGATTCCACACCCATCGCCGAAAAACTGGGACATGTGGAGTACTTTAAGTTCATACGTCAGTTCATTGAACTCGTTTCCATGGCGCTGATGCGATACCATGGACGAATTTATCAATACGTCGGTGATGAAATAGTTGTTTCCTGGATATATAATGCCAGGAACGCAAAGCATTGCCTGGATGCATTGATCGACACAAGGAAGCTAATACAAACAAACGGGGAGAACTTCAGGCGGCAGTTTGATGTTGTGCCCGATTTCAGGGTAGGAATTCATATTGGCGAAGTAACGGTCGGCGAGATCGGTATCCTGAAAAAAGACCTGGCCATGAGTGGAGACACCATGAATACGACCGCACGTATCCGTAGCGCCTGCAGCGAGCTCAACCAGAAATTCATTGTCTCAAAAGATGTGATAGACACCCTGGACCTTAAAGATTGGCAAAGCGAAAGCCTGGGTTTAATCGATCTGAAAGGGAAGAAAGCGGGAATTGAGTTGTTTGCCTTAAAAATATGATGACATCTTAAGAACCAAGAACCATCCCGATAGCTATCGGGACCAAGAACCAAATAATGTCCAAGCCCCAAAGATCAAAATTTACGAATCGGAAGCTTCTAGTTAGATATATGAGCTTATAATTTCTTTGGTTCTTGTTATTTTTCTTCATCTGTGTATTTCTCAAACTCCAGGAGCAGGCTTTTGTCTTTAAACAACAAAAGCGAATTTCCCCGTACTTCGTACCGGTTTACTTTTTGCAAAAGGGCTGAAAAAATAATTTTCAGTTGATTGCACCTCTTCGCAATACATCTTGGTTGAGAAAGTATGCGAGAAACTTATATTATCACCCTCAACTTTTAAGGTCGAACCAAACGAATTGCAGAATCCTGTATGGAGACAGGTTTATTGTCGTTTAGGAGATTCCCGGTAGCGGCATGTTGTTTTTGAAAACACAGAAATAAGCTGAATACAATCGCCGGTAAGAGTATGTTTTGCATAGTGTAGATTTTTAACTGGTAAAAAGATGCGGAATGGCTGGGCTATGCACAAGCCGATCAAAGATTTTTCAGTTTTTTTAGAAAAAATAACCCGCATTCTATCCCTAGTTAGAACGCAGATCATAGTGATGATTATGATCAATTATGATCAGCGTGAATCTTAATGAGCATAATAATCCGCGTGCTGTCTTTTAGCGAGTAATAGGTAGTAAGGACGCGGATCGCCATGATGGTGATGATAAGTTATGATCTGTGCGCATCTTAGTGATCTTAATAATCCGCGTTCTAATTAAGATCTGCGAACATCATAACGATCATAATAATCCGCGTTCTTTCTCTCAAATACAAAACCTCTGTAGAAACAGAGGTTTGAACCAAAACTAACTGCTTATGAGAAAAATCTCTAAAAGCTATTTTATTTCAAGGAAGTAATCCACTTCTTGTTCGCAATACCAAAGAAGCCACCTTCTCTTTCTTCCTGTTCAGTGATCACAAAATCTTCCTGATAAGTAGAAAACCTTAATTTACCTATCCGCTCTTTTTGTTGTCTTAATCTCCGGAGAGAAGTTTTGATGAATTTCTGGAATGACTTCTTCATAAAAGCATTATTTACGAACAGTTATAGTTTTCAATTTTCATGCCACGGCAAAAACGGCAAAAATGCATTTGCCGTTAAGGGAGCAATCATTGCACGCCGTTATATTTTGGCGAACGATAATCTAAAAATGGGGTAAAAAATCTACAGGGCGTGACTTTTTAACTCGAACGCTGGGATATACAGAGGATGTCCACAGCCCATTCACAGGTCTACCTGTATCCCCGCATTTGCAAAAAACTGGATATAGTCCGGCACTAGTGTAAGCGCATGGTAATAAGTAAAAGCATACGTGTTCTTTGAATAGTTGGCAACGAGGTTACAGGTAAGCCTGGTCCTGTAACTGATAAAATAATTGATGAGCGCAGTCAGGTTTGCTGTTCCAAAAAAACCTGATTTGGTGTCTATATCCTGGTAACCCGTCTTTGAATCAAGGGCAAAACTGATGACAGTCCTTGTATTGGGATAGATCGCATGTTCAAAAAACAGGCTCAGATCTCCCTGCTTGAGAATAGGATTGTACTCAAATTGGTTAACAGGGATACCCCCTGAAAAATACTTGCTGCTTTCGTGATCTGTATTATAACTCAGGTCAAGGGCAATCCCGTAATTATTCTGGTGCCGCAGGTTTACAGGTCTATACCGGCTGATGCCGGTCGAAAGCAGAACAGATTTGTTGTCAAACCTCCCTTTATAGTCTGAGCCGAAAGGATCATTGACCTGGTCATCCTTTGCCTGGCTGATACTGGGGGTTACCCGGACATAGATTTCTGTACCCGACAACCGCGGCAGGTTTATCGCGAAGAAAAGAATATCGTTAAGACTGCTGAAATACTTTATATCCGTGGCGGTCAAAACGTTTTTTTGCTGGAAGAATTTATCGATCGTTTCAAGTATGAATCTGGTCTTTCTTCGTGCATCCAGTACGCGGGTATTATTCGCAAGTGTGATTGCCTGGCCCAATTCATTTAGCTCTTCCGGCGATAAAGACCGCGCCAGCCTTTGTTCGTTCTGCAGCTCTTTATAAAGCCATAAGGCATTCTGCATATTGGTAGCGTTTTCGAGCCTTCCTTTGCCGACACCCAATGTGATGGCTGCATTGTATTCAGCCCGGGTAGCCTTACCTGTAACGCCAGGGTTGCTTAGACCACTATTGGTGAACCGGCTTTGCATTAGGTTGCCCGAGATTTCGGCTCCCAGTTCCAAAAAACTGGTATTCCTGAACCATTGGTTGGAGAGAGTCAAACCAGGTGAAACGGATAAACCCCGGCTCTTGCTTTTTTCGTTAGGATATTTATTACTGGACGAACCAAGGTTCAATCCAATATAAGAGGATATAGTAAAGAGCCTTTTATCGGTACTTGTTACGCCGTAATAAGTACCACTGAAATTGCCATAGGATGAACTGAGTGTGTTTTTGCCGGTGCTAAGATTTCTTGCTGTCCACTGCGTTCCACTGCCCACGTTAAAGGTTATTGCCCTGTAATGATCGATTCGGTATTTGAATGTCTTTAATAAAGCGTCCTGGCTGAAAAGGTTGATAGATGAAGAGAGAGTAATAAGGATAAGTATAGACTTTCTCATATGCGTGGTTTTAGTCCCAGCAAGCTAAAGCGCGGATTTAAAAGATGGTGTTAAAGGAGAAAGGGTTCGTGTTAATGAAAAAATAAAACACGGTTTGGAGAAATGAAGAATTGCCACGATACAAGGGTGGCTGCTTTTATTTCCGTGAAGCCGTGGCACATCGTCCCTCCAATTGGCGGGACAAATAAAAATCAAATCAAAAAATTAAAATCCTATTAGTGGGAAATTTTGTTTTCAGAATTAGACTTAATCTTTTTTGGTTCTTGGTCCCGATAGCTATCGGGATGGTTTTTGGTTCTTTTCAACTCATACTTTGACGTAAATCTTTTTCTTATCCATCCAGTAACAGATGGCCCACATAAGTATGATAACGCAAATAGCATATAGCAATGAACCGATCCTTGGATCACCGGGAATATTAACCAGTACTTTTTGATACAACCAGTTCCAGGGATTGACATATACCATTTTCCCTTCAGTATTGAGATGATCAGGTATACGGATCAATGCAAGCGTCTTTGGCAGAAAGGCGCTGAGTGCAAAAACGAACAAAGCATTTTTGCCGAATACATCGAAGAACCGGGCGACCCAACCTCTTACATTTTTGAATTCGATCAGGTAGATCATCGTGGCTATGGTGATAGTAGCCAGTCCCGTTGTGTACACGGTATAGGAACTGGTCCATATTTTTTTATTGATCGGGAAGACCATATCCCAGCAAAAACCGGTAAGGATCAGGGCAACGCCGGCGACAAACAGACCGCTCAACATTTCATAATTCTTACCCTTTTTCTGGATATAATCACCCACCAGGTAACCAAAGATCACTTCCACAATGGCAGTCATTGTGCTCATGATACCTTCGGGATCGAAAGGAATCCCTTCGCCTTTGTACATATGGGCTACACCCAGCACGGCCCTGTCAACTTTATTTCCAAACCATCCAGTCATGGAATAATCACCCAGGAGAAAACAAAGTGCCCAGTATAAAAGCAGCAGAAGCAAGCCGATATAAAAAGCGCCCCTGGGTTTGGAATAGTAGATAATAATAGATGCAAAAAAATAACAGATAGCGATCCTTGCGAGCACACCTAAAATGCGAACCCCGCTTTCCGGGTTTTTCGGATCCACCCAGGGCCTGAATGCCAGGTGATCGTTTGTCCATCTTACAAATGGCCACCAGGTAAGAAAAAGACCAATCAGGTAAATGAGCAAACTCCTGACGATTACTTTTTTCCAGAAAACCCCATCACCGCCCGCCTGCAGGCGCGGCATGACAAACGATAATGCATTGCCAACAGCAAAAAGAAAAAAAGGAAATACAAGATCAGTAGGAGTCAGCCCGTGCCAGGACGCATGTTCAAGCGGCGGATAAATATGTGACCAGCTGCCCGGGTTATTAACAAGAATCATCAGGCAAACAGTTGCGCCGCGGAATACATCGAGTGAATAAAAGCGTTGATTCAAGCAGTCGTATTTTAGTAATTAAATGTAGTGAATTCATCCTGATAAATTGGCAAAGCCTCTGCAATGATTTATTTTGGTGCTATGGAAGACAAGGACGTATTTGTTCATCCCAGTTCTATCATTGATAAAGGTGCTCAAATTGGGAAAGGCACGCGCATCTGGCATTTTTGTCATGTGGCTTCTACCAGTAAGATTGGGGAAAGATGCAATATCGGTCAGAATGTGTATATAGATAATAATGCTGTCATTGGTAATGATGTGAAGATACAGAACAATGTATCTGTATACAACGGTGTAATTGTCGAAGATGGAGTTTTCCTGGGTCCTTCTATGGTATTTACGAATGTTATAAATCCAAGAAGCTTTATTGAAAGAAAGAATGAGTTTAAGCAAACTCTTGTCCGTAAAGGCGCAACAATTGGAGCCAACGCTACCATACTTTGCGGTATCGAGATAGGCCGCTATGCAATGATTGGGGCCGGTGCTGTAGTAACCAGGAGTGTCCAGCCATATTCAATCATCACTGGCAATCCTGCCCGTCACACCGGGTGGATAAGTGAGGCCGGTATGAAACTCGATTTTAACGCCCAGGGCATCGCTCAATGCACCCAGTCGGGAAAGGTTTACAAGTTAGAAAATGGAGGGGTTGAACCGGCCGGTTAGTTATCAACTCGTGGGGACAATTCATTCAAAATCTGCCAATTTTATTCTCTTGTCAGTCCCATTCTTACCCCTATATTTGCAGCCGAAAAGGAACCAAATTGAACGTTTGTTTCCTGTCCTTTTTGCTGTTTAACCAGTCCATCCTAAAAAACTCCATGTGACTGAGATGGCGAAGCCTTCTAAAAAAGTCCCCGTGTCCCGGAAATGGTTAGCGATCTATAGCAGACCCCGCTGGGAAAAGAAAGTCAACCAGCTCCTTTTGGAAAAAGGGATCGAAAGCTATTGCCCACTCAACAAAGTAAGGCGGAAATGGAGCGATCGTATGAAGATCGTGGAAGAACCCTTGTTCAAGTCCTATGTATTTGTAAAAGTAAAGGATGAGGACAGGACGGAAGTGCGAATGACGCCTGGCGTGATCAATTTTGTTTACTGGGAAGGTCAACCGGCAGTGATAAAAGAAAAAGAGATCAATGCCATCAGGCGTTTTTTGAACGAGTATGAAAACGTCGAGGTGCAACCTATGGACCTGCGGGTT
>DASSFT010000165.1:0-2026 GCA_035694045.1 Chitinophagaceae bacterium | reverse complement strand
CCAGCGCAACTATGGCAAATCAGCTGCACTTTATGAAGGCTTTCGCGCAGCCCAGGGCCAGGTGGTCTTCACCATGGATGCCGATCTGCAGGACAGCCCGGACGAGATACCTGAACTAAGAAGAATGGTCGCAGAGGATGGCTATGACCTTGTCAGCGGTTGGAAAAAGAAACGGTACGACAATACATTTACCAAAAATCTTCCCTCAAAGTTTTATAATGCTACAACCCGGCGGATGTCGGGTATCAAGCTTCATGACTTCAACTGCGGTTTAAAAGCATACAAGAATAAAGTAATAAAAAGCATCGAGGTTTACGGCGAGATGCATCGATATATACCTGTATTGGCCAAATGGGCAGGTTTTTCTAAAATAACTGAAAAAGTAGTAGAACACAGGCCCAGGAAGTATGGCACGTCAAAATTCGGCTGGCAGCGATTTGTAAACGGGTTCCTCGACCTTTTATCTATTCGATTTGTCGGCAAATTTGCCAAGCGTCCCATGCATTTCTTCGGCTTATGGGGCAGCATTTTCTTCCTAATAGGTTTCGGACTGACATTATATCTTATTATTTCGAAGCTTCTCAATCCCGTGAACTTCGCACTTACCAATCGCCCGGATTTTTACCTGGCGTTGGTTACCCTGATAGTGGGTATGCAGTTATTCCTCGCAGGTTTTATCGGTGAACTCGTGTCGCGGAATGCCCCTGGCCGAAACGCATATCTCATCGAGGAGAAAACAGGATTATAATGGCAAGAGTGGTGATCATAGGCCCTGCACACCCATTACGGGGAGGACTGGCTACGTTCAACCATCGCCTCGCGAAAGAATTTATCGATACGGGTAATGATTGCTCCATTTATTCCTTTTCCCTGCAATACCCTTCCTTTTTATTTCCCGGGAAAACACAATACACAGATGAACCGGCACCCAAGGGGATAACTATCCGTTCGGTAATCAACTCGATTAACCCATTCAATTGGACCAGGATCGGGAACAGGCTAAAAAAAGAAAGACCCGACATCATTGTGGTTCGCTACTGGCTGCCGTTAATGGGACCTGCGCTGGGAACAATATTGAGAAGAGTTCGAAAGAATAAACATACCCGCATCGTATGTATAGCCGACAACGTTATACCTCATGAAAAACGGTTTGGCGATAAGCCGTTCACAAAATATTTCCTGAAAAGCTGTGATGCGTTCGTTACCATGAGTGAAAAAGTAATGAACGACTTGCGGCAATTCGAAAAAACAAAGCCTGTTGAACTGGTTTATCATCCCTTATATGATGCCTTTGGTGATATTGTGCCGAAAGTGGAAGCTCGCAAACAGCTTGGGTTGCCCGAAGATGCCAAACTGATCCTGTTCTTTGGATTCATCCGGAAATACAAAGGACTCGACCTGTTGTTTGAGGCGATGAGTCATTTAAAAGATGCCGGTATAAAATTGTTAGTGGCGGGTGAATTCTATGAAGATGAAAAACCTTACCAGGAACAAATTAAAAAACTGGGTATTGATGACCAGCTCCTTCTCCGCACAGATTTTATTCCCGATAGCGAAGTAAAATATTATCTCTGCGCAGCCGATGCAGTGATTCAGCCTTACCGTGCAGCCACCCAAAGTGGGGTTACTCCCCTCGCCTATCACTTTGAAAAGCCGATGATCGTAACCGATGTAGGCGGCTTGCCAGACCTGGTCCCGGATGGAAAAGCCGGGGTTGTTGTTTCACCTGAACCGATTGCAATCGCTAAAGGCATCCTGAAATTCTATCAATTAGGCGAAAATTATTTTATTCCTCATCTTCGCAGCGAAAAATTAAAGCACAGCTGGACGAATTTGGTTAATACGATAACAGAACTCGCCAAGGTCAAACGTGAGTGGTGAGAGGGCAGTGGTGAGTGAGTGGACGCAAAAGATAAGGTCGGAAACGGCTGTTGATTTGAACTATTTTAAAATAAACGATTTACAAAAGACGGGTGATCCTTTAAATAAATGTTTTGCAATGTTATCAAAAATGATAAAATAAACA
>DASSFT010000164.1:0-5075 GCA_035694045.1 Chitinophagaceae bacterium | reverse complement strand
CTCACGCATGAATTCGATATCGCCCAGTATAAGGATACTTATTCCGCCAACCTGATGAAGGTGATCAAAGAAAAAGCAAAAGGAAAGAAACCGGCTAAACCGCATATGCAGGTTGTACATTCGCGTAGCCGCGACCTGATGGAACAATTGAAAGCAAGTCTTGAACCTGTGAAGAAGAAAGCATCCTGATGGCGTTAACAACCTACAATAAGAAAAGGAATTTCAAAGAAACTTCTGAGCCGAAGGGAAAATCGGAAAGGAAAAATTTATTTCGTTTCGTGGTACAGCGACATGATGCTTCACGCCTGCATTATGATTTCCGCCTTGAGCTAGGAGGAGTTTTGAAAAGCTGGGCTGTGCCCAAAGGTCCCTCTATGAACCCGGCTGATAAACGTCTCGCGGTAATGGTGGAAGATCATCCTGTAAGCTATATTGATTTTGAAGGAGAGATCCCTGAAGGTAATTATGGCGCAGGAACAGTAGAAGTATGGGACGCAGGAGTTTATTTTCCGGTGGATAAGGACCTGGAAAAAATCTCCGGGCAACAGGCATTAAAAGACCTGGATAAAGGCGAATTGAAATTTTTTTTAAAAGGTAACAAGCTGGAAGGCGGTTTTGTACTTGTGCGTTTTAAAAAAGACGATAAAAACTGGTTGCTAATTAAACACAAGGACGAATATGCTGTAAACAAAAAGTATGACAGCGAAAAGTTTTCGAAAGCAGCATTAAAAAAGCCTGCTAAGACAAGAAAAAAGGTTTCTTCAAAATAAATTCAGCCTGATGGCACAAGCAAAATCTGCGTTCACAAACCTGGATAAGTTATACTGGCCTGATGAAGGTATTACCAAAGGCGAGCTGATCCACTACTACGAGTCGATGGCCCCTTATATCCTTCCCTACCTGAAAAACAGGCCTCTCTCCTTGAAGAGAAATCCAAACGGGATCAAAGACAATGGATTCTTTCATAAAGATGCAGGAGATATTGCTCCATCATGGATGAAGACAGCTGATATATACGCTGAGTCCGTCAACAAGACCATACATTACCTGGTTTGCAATAACGTAAGAAGTCTTTTGTTTATCGCCAATCTTGGTTGTATAGAAATGAATCCCTGGAACTCTGTGGTCACCAATCTCGATAAACCCGATTATTTGATTCTTGACATCGACCCTTCGGATAAAAACAGTTTTGATGATGTGATCGATGTCGTATTGTGTGCCAAGGAAATTTTAGATCGTCTCAAGATCCCGGCCTGCTGCAAGACCTCCGGCGCCAGCGGTATGCATATCTATATTCCTTGCGGCCGGAAATATGCATATGACACCATAAGAGAGTTTGCACGAATACTGGCAACGATGGTCCATGAACAGTTGAGTACGCTCACTACTCTTGAGAGATCGCTGGCTAAACGCAAAAAGGACCAGGTCTATGTAGATTTTTTACAAAATAGCCGTGGCCAGACTTTAGCTTCCGCCTACAGCGTAAGACCAAAACCCGGTGCTACTGTTTCCGCGCCGCTAGAATGGAAGGAAGTTAAACATGGCTTGCATCCATCCCAGTTCACGCTAAAAAACATAAAGAAAAGAGTGGATAAGAAAGGGGACCTGTTCAAAAATGTGTTAGGAAAAGGGATTAATGTTTCGGCTATTCTGAAAGAAGTTCAACCTTCAATGGCATAGCTGGATGCCGTCATTGCGAGGAGCGAAGCGACGACGCAACTGGATGCAATACTTAGCATCATTATGTTACTCTTTCTTCAAAATAAAACTGATGCGACCATTTGTTTCAAGGTAAGCAGTTTCTACTTTCTCCAGTGAACTACTTTTTGTTTCAAGGCGCAGGCTCTCTTCAAGGTCTTCGCGGCTTAAAGAACTTTTTTCGAGATTCTCCATTATTATCCTGTCTTTATCGTAAAGAACCAGGTGATCACCTTTTATGATTTTTTCGAAGCGCCGGTTTTTTGACGATAGCCACCCCAATAAACGATGAATGACGATCATTGCAGCCGAGGCAGCGATGGTAGCTAAAAACGGGGATGCCCCTACGATGCCGCGGGCAAGCACAGAGCCCATCGTGATGACGATCACCAAATCAAAACCGGACCTTCTTCCGAAAATTCGAACTCCTCCTACCCGGATCAGGAAAAGCAGGACAAAAAAGATGATAGCTGCTCTTACCGACATCTGCAGGGCAGAAAGATATTCTCCATGACCAACCAACCGGTCAATGATATTTAAAACATGCATAATAATCCGAATCAAAATTTTATGCCATCCTTTTTTACTGGCATATTTTTTTCGTTTGAATGCCATTAAAAACATTGCCCAGTTTATCAATCAATAAAAAGCTAATCAACCCGATCAAAGACTGGATACTTTCTCATAAGGAAACGATCGCGGTAGCCGAAAGTGTCAGTTCGGGGTTGTTGCAACTCGTATTATCTTCCGCTGACCAGGCTATGGATTTCTACCAGGGAGGTATTACGACCTACAATCTTGGGCAGAAAAGCCGGCATTTGCTGGTTGATCCCATTCACGCTTTATCTCACAGTTGCGTTTCAACCAAAGTATCCGCAGAAATGGCCCTGAATGTGTGCAGGCTGTTTACCAGCAATTGGGGAATCGGGATAACAGGATATGCTTCGCCTGTACCGGAATCAGCACATAAACTTTTTGCCTATTATGCCATCGCCCGGAATGATGAAGTCATTGTTTCCAAAAAAATAAATGCCGAACAAGACGAGCCTGTGAAGGTCCAACTGTTTTATGTAGAGAATGTATTGAAGGAGCTCGCCGCCCATTTATCAACAAGATAAAAAAGCTAATCATTTAACTTTTTTGAAATTATATCGCGTTTTGATATGAGTGTTCAGGTATTTCCCTTTTGAGGCGGCTTTTTTCATTTCTTCATAAGCTTCCGGTGGGACGTTCGTGTAATCGTATATCATGCCTGAAGTAAAGATGACCCGGAGTTTTGCGGAAGGCTGGTCATAGTAGAAGGCGGATACAACCGAAGAAGGCATACATTACTTTTAAAGATAACCTTCTGAAAAGTATGCCAGATGCTGGATGATAGATGCTGGATGCATCCTGCATATTAACGATCATTGAATTTGATAGTCGAGAGTCTATAGTCGTTAGTCGATAGTACGGAGCCGCTTGAGGGATGCTGGATACTGGATACTGGATGCATCCTGCATATTAATGAACATTGAATTTGATAGTAGATAGTCTAAACCCGATTCGGCATTTTGAACCAAAAAGAGAAAGCCCGGATAAAATCCAGGCTTCCTTTCATTCTCTTTTTTTCCCTTCGCTGGCATTAACCAGATCAGGTAAATATGGGTCTCTCTCAGATTCTCTTAGAAACACCCCAAAAAAAGAGAACGTTGTTGACTTACATAGTCGTAAAAAATATGCCAGTATTTTCAGTCCAGGAACATAGTTACTCACATTACAACAAGTCGTAAAGCACCCATAGCTCTAGTTAGTACTGAATTTTTTTTGCAGTCCGCGCAACGATGTTGAAGGCACACCCTTTTGCTGAATAAGGACATTGAACTTTTGTCCCATGTCGACTAAAAAAATATATTTTAAAAAAGCATACTCTCTAAACCCCAGGTAAGTATCCCGCTTTTTCAAAAGGACCTTATTCAAATGATCTTCCCAATCGAGTGACAGGAAAAAGCCGGCCTGGTTTATATACCCACTGGTATGTAAGCCGTATTTAGAGCCCCAATGTGACAAAGCAGAAAAATTAACATGCGAGGTGATATCCTGCTTCCCTATATTATGATAAGGCTCATCATTGATAGTATGCTGGTGATAGCAAAGAAGAGTTCCTTTACTTCTGCATTGCTTATATAATTCGCCGGAGAGATACCCATAATCGATCGTAAGCACGTAACCTTTTTCGAGGCATGTGGCAATCTCCTTGATCCATTCTGTCGCTTCCAGATTGATCTCCGTGCAAAATCCAGCCGGCAGCCCGACACCGAGCTCTCCAAAATAATCGACCAATTTTTTATCCGCGGGTTTTAGTAACTCAACAAACCCATTATGGTAATCAACAAACACTTCTTTTAATTCATCCTCCATGACAACTTTATGCACCGAAAAATTGTCTACCAATTCATTGGAAATGATGCAGCCTGTAACAGGACAGAGTTCACGGATTGATTCCAGCCAGGTAACTTTTCCCGTCAATAATCCTTCTTCTTTCTGTCGCATTGACGGGCTTTTTTCAATGATATAATATTTCAGCACGGAATAAAACTCCCGGTTGTTTTTCAGGTAATCCAATACATCATTGCAAAGCCTGCCTGTCCCGGCTCCATATTCCACAATAGAAAATTCCTTTCGGCCTGTTATGGCCCACATTTCTTCCAGTTGCTTTCCTATCATCGCACCGGATAATTCACTGAGATCTGAACTGGTATAGTAATCCCCATTTGCCCCGATCTTATCCTCCCGGGAAGTATAATACCCGGCATCGGGGTCATACAGGCACATCTCCATAAAATCGCGAAACGGTATGGGTCCTTTGTGCCTTATCTTTTCAATTATAATGTCTGAAAGCTGCATCCGCTGAATAGTAATCAACTTTAATACCATTGCAGCAAAATAAAATACATTAACTCGCCTGGTTAAACAAGGCACTAAAACTACTTAGTAGTATTCCATTGCATCGTCACGGTGATTACTACACTTTTACTTTTGTGCGACTATATCTTCCCATCAATTCACCTGTGGCCAGGATATGACCTTCTATCGCCTCCAACAGCGAATTCTTATCTTCTCCAGCCACGATAGTCAATTCCCTGTCCAGGGCAAATACTTTAAAATAATAGCGATGTGTCCCGGATGGCGGGCAAGGACCTCCATATCCTGTCTTACCAAAACTGTTTATACCGCTGACTCCTATTGATGTCCTCTCTGTTATTTTTTCATTGGGGTACACGTTCCATAATAACCAATGCGTAAAAGTACCGGATGGTGCATCGGGATCTTCCATGATGAGTGCTAAAGTCTTTGTGCCTTCCGGTATGTTCTTAATCTCGACCGGTGGGTTAATA
>DASSFT010000163.1:0-6383 GCA_035694045.1 Chitinophagaceae bacterium | reverse complement strand
CTATCATAAAATTGTTCAATTTTATTGTGTTCAACCTGTCCGAGCAATCTAACCCTGGTCTTTAATACGTCTGAACGGTCAATTCTTTCTTTTACTTTATTGGCAAGTCTGTCGTCACTATAAATCATGTACAACTTTGCTTCCTTGTATTTCTCGAACAATATTTCAAAGCCTTCCAGTACAGTCAACGGATCTTTGTTGTCATCCAGCCTTCCTACCCAAAGAAAAACGGGCATGCCACTGACACCAGTCCTGCTTCTTTCAGTTGCACGGTCATGATAGACGGTCTCCCGGAAAGCATCCCTTTCATAAAAATTGAAAAAAGTTGCCCCTTCCATCACCGGCATTACTTTGTCCGCCGCTTTTTTATTCATGAACCATTCACGGCCCTGTTCTGTAGTTGTAAAAAAGAATGCATCGGCCACATTATTGAAATGGTTATAAAACCACCTTCTTTTTTTTCCAGGTAAAACCCCGCCATGATGCTGAACGACGATTGCTGTTTTCCTGGCAAGCATTGATCTCAATAGAAACGTTTGTAGAGAAAGTGTAAGGTTATGCAGGTGAATGATGTCTGCATCGAGTTTTTTTATTTCTCGAAAGAATTTCAGAGGCAAATACCAGCTTTTCACGCCTGGACCCAGGTTGTCCTTTACAAAATAGTACTTCACACTATTTTTTTGAAAAGTGCTGTCCTTATAAAATCGGTTTATAACAATTACTTCGGCCCCATTTCGCTGGAGGGCTTCGGCCCAACCGGTAACCGTATAGTGTTTTTCCAAAAGTTCTTCTTCTGTTCTAATTTTTTCGTCATATGCGAAGGAAACATGAACTACTTTCATTGGATTCTGTTTATCGCTTCAATTCCGAATAATTTCATCAATGTTTTGGCGCTATCATCCATGGAATATACCAGTACCTGGGAATGGTCTGTATTTTGATTTTTTAATATTTCCAGGGCCTTTGAAGCCATTTCTTTTTTATCGGCTGCCACATGCCAGTGTGGAACCGGATGATCCAGGGGATAATGAAAACTGATCACATGAGCCCCGGCATAAAGAGCTTCCAGGCATACAGCGCCGAATCCCTCAAAGCTCGAAGTATGCAAGAACAGTTTTGTTTGCTGCATTAAAGCAATTACTTCTTCGTGTTTTTTTGATCCAAGGAGTTCCAGGTTTTCTTCGAGCTCAAGCTTTTTAATCAACAACTCAATTTTTTCCTTTTCATCACCATCGCCGCAATGTAATGCACGAACGGTAGGTAGAGACTTCTTCACTGCCGCGATCACTTCAACAAACAAATCATATTGTTTTAGCGCTACCAGTGAACCGGCGCCCAGAATGTCAATTTTTCGCCCTGGATGCGAAGTAGGTGAGAAAATCAGGGGATCGATGGCATTTGGGATTATATGAGCTGGCTTTATGCCATGATTTTTAGAAAACTCTTTGACAAGATAAGGCGACATGGCAGCCAACTGTTTGGCGCGGGGACGTATAAAGCGTACCCATTTGTTCGTTTTCAAAGCATCCTGTCCACATATCCAGCTTATATGCTCGAGTGATTTTTTTTTTGCAAAATATTTACCGATAAATGCACATTCACCGCACCAGGCGCTGAACATCCCGATAATTTTATGCTCCCGGTGAATATTTTTTAATGTTGTCCAGATTTTGCGCCAGAGCAGGATGCGACGGAATTTTTTTTTGTGCATGCCGTCAAAACTGATCACCCGCACATCATTCCATCGGTAAGTAGACTCCAGGCCAGGATACTGAAAGGTGAGAACAATGATATTTAGTTCAGGGAAATTCTTTTTTAATGATTTTACCATTAGTTGCATGAAAGGTATCCAGTAGGTCTCGGATTCGTTGGCTGGAAATGCCGGCGTGAGGATAACCAGTGTTTTGTCGTCCTTCCTCATAATTTCACCAGTTTATTGCACGCCGATAGAGCATTTGCATTATGAGTGACCAACAAGATGGTCTTTCCCTGCTGTGATAATGTTCTGAAATTTTGCAATACCAGGCACTCCGACTCCTCATCCAGCTCACTAAACGGTTCATCCAGTATTATTAGCTGGGCGTCTTTATATAAAGCTCTTGCAATGGCAATCCTTTGCCGCTGGCCGCCGCTGATGTTTTTGCCGTTTTCGGCGATTAGCTTTTCAAGACCTTCCGGCCATTCACGGGTTAACTTATCCAGTCCTGATGCGGCCAAAGCTATCTGCAGTTTTTGGGGATCATGATTCTCTTCTTCGAGCGTGATATTGCGCAGAACCGTATCATGAATAAAGAATGACTGCTGTTTTACATAAGCAACCTGGGGCCAGCAAGCCCGGATATCCTCTTTATTGGCAGACCGGTTGTTTATAAGGATCTCACCCGATAAAGGTTCAAGAAATCCGAGCAACAAATTCAGGATGGTGGTCTTACCCTTGCCTGAGTCCCCTGAAATCCCAATGAAATCGCCTTTTTGAATTGAAAGCGAGAAAGCGGTTAATACCGGCTGCTGATCATATTTAAAGTTGACATTTTTTAATTCGATGGAATCAATACCCGAAGCGGTTGCATTTACTTTATCGGGGGTGATTGGTTTATTGTTTTGTGTAAGATCGGCCAGGGAAAATCCATAAGCCTTTATTTGCCCGCTCAAATTGATGATCTTGACAATTCCTGGAATGATCTTGTAAGCGGCGCCAACAAAAGCTCCAATTGTGATCAGGTAGCTGCTATCCTGGCTACCCGACCATTTGGCGATCGCTATCAGCAGAAATAAACCAAGCACAGCAAAGATCTCGATGATCCTGGCCGGCATGGTCTGCAGGCTGGTTGAATTGAACAATGAAGTGCTGAATTTTTTCCGGGACCCAACAAACCGGTTCAGGAAAAAATCATTACGCCCATAGATATTGCTTTCAACATATCCTTTCAATGCATCCAGCAGGTGGCGGAAAGAGATCTCGTTGCCGATGGTTATCTGTTTTCTTACCTTATTGAGTCTCGAACGGATGAAGTAAAATATAACGATGACCGGTGGCAGCAGGATAGCGAGTAATAACAGGAATAACCTGGCATTGAACAGTACAATGGCAATGATTGTAAGAACGATCAGCACAGCCTGGGTAATGATCTGCGGTACCCCGGCAAGCACATTCTGGCCAAACTCCAAAGGCAGGAAACCGATACGACGGATATAAACCGAAGAATCGGTATTGACAAATTCATCAAATCCCGCCTGTTGATAACCCGACAGGTTATTTCGAGAGATCCTAACCGTCACACGGGTAATGAATTTATAGTGCGCCTTCGAGACCAGGTAAGCCGCCACGTTCTTGATGCCAAAAAAAATGAAGTAAACAGCAATGAAGACGATCGAGTTGCGATCGGCAAGCCAGCCAGGAAGAAATCCAGGTTTATTACTTTGATCAGGTTGAATATAAAACTGGATGATCCATAGCAGGAGAGCCAGCGAAAGAATATCAACAATGCTGATGATGATATCAAGAAAGATCAGCATGCTAAACTGCTTTCTCTCTTTTTTATCGAGAATGGCCCAGGTATTTTTTAAAATGGATTTCAGACCTATAAGGTTTATCGTTATTTTCCAAATATAAGACCTATAAGGTTTATCGTTGGCCTCCCCAAAGATTAGCCCTCTCCAATAAACCTTATAGGTCTAGGTCTTATCCCTCGCCTACGGCGGATTTTTTCTCCGTCGTTAAACGGGTAGAAGCAGAGGAACCAGCTTTTTTCTGCCGGGAGGAGCGTTGCAGTTTATAGAGTTTACTGTATTTCAAAAACACCTGGTGAGAGGTATTAACAGCAAAACTGAATCCCTCGAACCCGTCGAGGAAACCGAGGCGGAGAAAATAGCCATTGACAAATGCCCAGGTAGGACGAACCAGCATCTTATACCAATTGCTGCGCCGGCCGGCGTTGTATAGCGACATGGCCGCGATGGAACTGATGCGGTTATTCCTCCAGATCAGGTCTTCAGTAGTGTCGAAGGCATAATGAAGAATATTTCCTTTGAGATGACGGTAGGTAAATCCTTCCCTGAGCTCAATCTTATCGTGAGGATTCAAGCCGCCCCATTTGGCAATACGGCGATCGAAGAGGCGGATCTTTTTATCAGGATACCAAAGGCCATGATGCATAAAACGGCCGCAATAATTGGTGCATCGATTCATCCGGTAAGCCCGGTGCGGGAAATCTTTTTTGGCTTCCAGAATGGCGACTCTCAGCTCTTCATCGAGGGCTTCATCGGCATCGAGGCTCAGGATGTAGTTGTGAGTTGCCAGTTGCATAGCATAATTCTTCTGGCCGATATAACCTCTGAATTTTTCGCGGTGAACGATAGCACCATGGGACTGGGCTACCTGGATGGTTTTGTCGGTAGAGTAAGAATCCAGCACAATGATCTCGTCTGCCAGCGTCTTCACAGAGTCAATGCATCTCCCGATGTTATGCTCTTCGTTATAAGTGATTATTACGACTGATAGGGGCTGCATGGAATAAGTTTAGGGAACCGGTCAATATTCTTTCCTTTAAAACGGTAGGAAGGGGTAAAAGGTTTGCTATCAGGCTATTTTTCACCTTTCCACAGGAATAGCGGGAAAAAAATAAAGACCTGGATGCCATACTGGCGTTCCAACACCGCCTCGGTAAATAGCCATATGATGAACAGGGTAACGATAAAGCTGATCTGCCTTTTTCTTTTTTGCCAGGCCCATTTTACCAATGTGAAGCAGATAAGCAGTAAGATCAGCGGTCCACATATGCCGGTTTTGAGCAGGCTCTCGAGGAACTGGTTGTGGGTATTGTATCCTAAAAACCCATGATCTCCCCTTGCCGGTTCACCGATATACATGTCGGTAGCAATATATTTTTGATCCAAAAGCTGCTGCGCATGACCCGGTCCTATGCCGGCCAGCCAACCATGATTCTCATTTAAGATCTCAGCGGTGAACCGCCATTGAAGCAACCGGAACTGCACACCATTGAAATACATGCCGGGATTGAATTTTTCCATTCTTACAACTTCCCAGTTACCGGTCATAATATCCGAAAAGCGCCGGCTGACCGGGTTGTTTGTCGACAAAGCGATAATTCCGGCGACAACAAGTATCAATGCTCCTGCGATTAAAAAACGATTAGTCGATTTTTTCTTTACGCGCCCCATTAAATAGACCAGGAGATATAACAAATAGAACCCGATGACGAGCCTGGAAGAAAGGAGAAAAAGAAAAATTGAAAGAAAGATGATAAAACCGGCGCGAACAGGTTTTTTTAACACAAGCCCGCTTACCGGGTAAGCCTCCAGTAAAAATAACAGCGCAATAAAAACCAGCACGGCAAAATAGATAGCATGACCATGAACCGGCTGGACCAGCGAATGATAAAAAAAGATAGAAGTATCACCAGATTGAAAATAATCATATGTGGCCAGGACGAGGCAGTAACAGGCAACTGCAGTGATGATACCAATGAAGTAAGCGCCCAGCTTTTTTCTTATATCATTTGAAATAGTAGTGACGCAAAATGCCAGCGGTGTCAGCACAAGACCAGTCTTTACCTGGATGTCGGCCCAGCCTGCCTTGTCAGCTCCAGTGTAAAAAAGAGCAATAAGATGCAGCAGGAAAAGGAGAACACATCCGTAGAGTAAAGGATTTTTTAGTCCTGGATTAAAGAAAGATTTTGTTTCGACGCGGTTTCTAATGAGGCCTGCGATCAGCAATAATACTATCACTATGCTGCTGATGGCCCTGAATGAACAGGCGAGACCAACGAAAAATACGATGTATAAAGCCTGAATAACCCAATTAAAACCCTTCGATGGCTGCATATATTCCAGGTTAAAGCTTATTTATGCGGCCCGCATAGCTATTTGTCTCCGACGCCGCATCTTGCCGGACATATGGATGAAAAAGGCAAGCAGGAAACCAAGTGTAAGAAAAATGACCAATCCTATAAACAGCCAGGGTAGAAGATGGGGTCCGGCCGGTTCGCTGAATTTGCTGAATCCCTGGTAAACCTGGACGGCTGCTGCAAATTTCAGGTCATCCTGGTAACCCAGAAGTTTTTCGTTTAACTCGATCATCTGTTTATTAATGGTGGCACCTTCAACGATCAGCGTAGAAGAACTTCTGCCTTTGCCTTCAATGATATTTTCAACTGTATTTTTAGTTGAATCGAGTTTCAGTATCTCCGAACTTGTTTTGTCAATGATCACTTTCAGGTTTTCCCGCTTTGAGTCAAGGCGGCCTTTGACATAAGGAGTGTTTTCCAGTCCGTATACGATTGCTTTTTGCAGCTCATCAAGTATTGCATTGTCTGTGACGGTGACCTTAACAACAAAGCCATTGGGGTTAGTCGTTGAAAAAA
>DASSFT010000162.1:0-4630 GCA_035694045.1 Chitinophagaceae bacterium | reverse complement strand
TGCACGCTATGGCAATCTCGCCAACGCCGCTTTTGGCACCGGTGTAGCTGCGGCCGCTTACGATAAACGGCATGACAGGTTGTACTATACCCCCATGTTCATCGACCAGCTTCGTTATATCGACCTCAGGACGATGAAAGTCTATTTTGTGGCTGGCAACTTCGCAAGCCAGCCCAATAAAGCCGCCGATCAAAGCAATATTGTTACCCGTATGGTAATAGCCGATGACGGCAATGGTTATGCCCTGACCAATGATGGCAACCACCTGGTCCGTTTTACAACCGGCAAAAAAACAGAGATCGCTGACCTTGGCACCCTGGTAGATGCCGCAGAGAACAAAGGCATCTCGGTTCATAATTCCTGTAGCAGCTTTGGTGGTGATATGATCGCTGATAACGACGGTAACCTGCTTGTTTTCTCTGCACGCAATAATGTTTTCAAGATACACATTGAATCAAAAGTGGCCACTCATCTTGGAAATATCAAAGGCCTTCCTGCCAACTTCACCACCAATGGTGCAGCCGTAGACGAAAAAAACCAGATCCTGATCAGCAGCGCCGTTGACGCCTCTGCTCTCTATAGTGTTGACCCCAAAACTCTCATTGCGGTGGCTATGCAATCAACAGCTGCTCCCTGGCATACCGCCGACCTTGCCAATAGCAATATCCTTGAATCAAGGAAACCCGTTGCAGCACCAGAACTTCTTAGCAATATACTGGCGCCTGCCAGCGATAAAATACAATTGTTCCCCAATCCTGTTACCACAAATACTTTCAACATCCAGTTCAATGGTGTGGAAGGTGGAACTTATACAGTACAGGTAACCGATTCAAAAGGGCAACTGGTAACTCAACGAACAACATCAGTAAACGGTAAGGGAAGCGTATCGAACATAAATATACCTACGCCTTCCGCCAAAGGCATTTACATTGTCAAAGTAAATGACAACAACAGTAAAACTGTTTACAGCAGCAAGATAGTAGTTCAGTAAAGTAATTACTTTACCGAATTGCAAAAGCGTTGACCCCGTAAGGCCGACGCTTTTTTATTGTTCTTACTGAATGCTTGTCTTTAAGTAGGATGCATCCAGTATCCAGCATCCAGTATCCAGTATCTAGTATATTTGCAGTCCCATAAAACTATTCTTTGGAAAAAAGCAATTTCGTCGACCAGATTCGCATATTCTGCCGTAGCGGTCACGGTGGCGCTGGCATCAAGCATTTTATGCGTAATAAATTCACCGCTCTGGGTGGACCCGATGGCGGCGATGGCGGTCGCGGGGGACATATCATCTTAAAAGGCAACAGCAATCTCTGGACCCTATTACATCTCCGGTATTATAAAAATGTTTTGGCAGAAGATGGTGAGAGTGGTGGCAGCAACAACAAAACCGGGCGCTTCGGAAAAGATATAATCATCGAAGTTCCACTGGGCACCATCGCAAGAGACGAGGAAACAAATCAAAAAGAAGCGGAAATTCTGGAAGATGGCCAGGAGATAATCTGGATGCCGGGTGGTAAAGGCGGCCTGGGTAACAGCAATTTCGCAACAGCAACCAACCAGGCACCGGAATATTCTCAACCGGGCCTCCCTGGTAAGGAAGCATGGAAAGTCCTTGAATTAAAAGTACTCGCCGATGTAGGGCTGGTCGGATTTCCCAACGCAGGTAAATCAACGCTTTTGTCAGTCCTCACGGCCGCCAAACCGAAGATCGCTGACTATGCTTTTACTACCATTACCCCCAACCTTGGAATGGTTGAATACCGCGATGGAAAAAGCTTTTGTATTGCCGACCTGCCCGGGATTATCGAAGGAGCAGCAGAAGGGAAAGGCCTTGGACATCGCTTTCTCCGTCATATCGAACGGAATTCCATCCTGCTATTTCTTATCCCGGCCGATAGCGCCGACCACCGCAAAGAGTTCGATATCCTGATCAGCGAATTAGAACAATATAATCCCGAGCTGTTACACAAACAGTTTATCATTGCCATCAGCAAAAGCGATTTACTCGACGATGAACTGAAAACGGCTATTGGGAAAGAATTACCGGGCGAAGTTCCGCATATCTTCATTTCATCCGCAGCTAACAAAGGCCTCACTGAGCTTAAAGACCTCCTTTGGAAAGTGCTAACAGAACCGCAGGACTGACATTTATCAAATCGTCTAACTGCTTTTTAATGTTGAGGTATACCGCAACCGGCCGGGAACATGAATTTTTTTCTCCGAAAACTTGTGGAAAAAACCCAAACCGATTTATTAGTTTCGTTTGTTATATTTGTTTACCGGGTCAAAAGCAGGTTTATACTTCAACCGTACTCCCAGTTTTACCTGCATTTTTCATTAATCTTTACTGACTGCTCCCTTTGAACATGACAACGAACTTGCCAGAAGAATCAGTTTGTATAAAAACCGTAGGCATTATGGCACTCATAAAAAAAATTTCTCTACAGGCCTGGAACCTTTCTTTGCCGGCCTTGATGTTTATTTTTTCACCATCATTCCTGGTGAAAGAGCCAAGGAGCACAGAGATCTCATCTTCTTTACAGGTAAAATTCCTGGGTGGTAACAACCAGGTACTATTCTTCGATGTGAAATATGATAATAAAGCAGGCAGCCCTTTCAAATTAGTAGCGCTTGATGAAACCGGCGAGCCTTGCTTCCAGGATAAGTACTCGGCAAGGGTCTTTGATAAAAAAATCAAGGTGCCCCGGCTGACCGACACCGACTATGTGATTTTCCTAATCAGATCAGCTAAAGAGAACACTCAGATTAGTTATAAAGTTAAGGTCACCACGAAAGTGGTTGACGAAACGGTTTTCTTGAAAAACCGAGAGCTGGTCTCGTACAAATGAAACAAACAGTCCCGGTAACCTCGGGACTGTTTCGTTTTTATGCCTGCCGTTTGTCCCATTCAGATATGACCTAAAGCCAGTTTCATCTTAATCGTATTTTAATGAATTATTCGAAGTGCCAGGCTTTACCGGGATCAATTTCCATATCACCCAACTATTAATGATCAGCGTTTTAAAAATTTCCTCTTTGGTTTATATGGAGTAATGCATATCAGATCGACATTGATTTTTATAGCAACATCGACTAATAACAATATAGGAAGATGTCCATAAACTTGCTAGGGTTCTTCGCTCTTTGCCGACGGTACAGCCTTAACACTTCGCAATCACGATCACTTTCTATTTTTCAGTACGTTTGTAGGTCTAAACGATGTCACACATGAAAAAACTTTTGCTCACTTTATTTCTTTCCGTTGCCCTGCTTTTCAAAGCGCTGGCAGATGAAGGAATGTGGTTACCGCTGTTGCTGGGACAGCAGGTGTACAACGATATGGTAAAAAAGGGATTAAAACTCACGAAAGACCAGCTATACAATATCAACAAAGCCTCGTTGAAAGATGCGATCATTATTTTCGGTGGCGGCTGCACCGGTGAGATCGTAAGCTCAGAAGGTCTCATATTCACCAATCACCATTGCGGGTATGATGTCATCGCCGGCGCAAGCACGGTTGATCATAATTATCTGAAAGATGGGTTCTATGCCCAAAACAGGGGCGAAGAAATACCCAGCACATTGACAGTTCAGTTCCTGCTACGCATCGAAGACGTTACCAAAGAAGTAATGGAATCATTGAATGGCCTAAACGCCATGGACAGGATGAAAAAACAAAGTGAGGTGTTGGCATCGATCAACAAAAGAATGAGCGATTCTACCCAGAATATTGAAACCCGTGTAAATTCCTTATTCAAAGGCAACCAGTTTCTCGCTTTTGTTTACCAGCGTTACACTGATATTCGCCTGGTAGGTGCACCCCCGGAAAGTGTGGGAAAATTTGGAGGCGATACAGACAACTGGGAGTGGCCAAGGCATACAGGCGACTTCTCCATCTTCCGTGTGTATGCGGGCAAAGACAATAAACCCGCAAAATACTCAGCGGAGAATGCGCCTCTCAAACCCAAGTGGTACCTCCCCGTTTCTATCAAAGGATTTAAGGATGGCGATTTTGCCATGATATGGGGTTACCCCGGTGGTACCAATCGCTATGAAACTTCTTATGGCGTTGCCTTATCTACCGAAATCAATAACCCGACTCTCGTTAAGCTACGTGATATCAGGCTGAAATATATGTTTGAGGAAATGAAAAAAGATCCAGCCATCAAATTGCAACTGGCTTCTTCTTATGCAAGTATCGCTAACTATTGGAAGTTCTACGATGGAGAAACCAAGCAATTGTTGCAATATGATGTCTATGGACAAAAGAAGAAATTTGAAGATAAATTCATTTCCTGGGCAAATGGAAAGCCGGAATACCAGAATATATTCAATGAATGGAGTAAAGCTTATGACGCCTGGCGTCCCTATGCCAAACAACGGATGTATATAGGCGAGGGAATCTGGGGATCACCCCTCATATATTATTCTGCATCCTACCTGATACCGCTGGAAAATGCACTGGTTAGAACCGGAACACCTAAAGCAGCGCTTAAAAAAGCGCTTGAAGATGCCGATAAGGGTCGTAAAGAATTTTTGGAAGAAGAAAATAAGCCGTCCGATCAGAATATCCTGGCTGCGGTAACAATGATGCTCTATAATGATGTCGCGAAGGAACAGCACCCGG
>DASSFT010000161.1:0-4878 GCA_035694045.1 Chitinophagaceae bacterium | reverse complement strand
TTTTATCAGTATTGGATAAAGGGAGTGCAAAACTAAGCGACCTGGTAGAGGTAGGAAGTACCGGCCAGATGCAGGTAGGCCCAAGAATGGTGAATGATGCAGAAAGACAACCGAAACCTGTGGAGACCGTGCAGGAGTGTTTTGCACATAGTTCCAATGTAGGCATGAGTAAGCTGGCTTACAGAGCTTTTGCGAATGATCCTTCCGAGTTTAAAAAATACCTCCATCGTTTTCATATGGACGTTCGGTCGCCGATTGATCTTTCCAACATCCCATCGCCTCAGCTGGCTTCCTTCGACAAAAGGAATGGCGGGCTGATGAATATGATCACTATGAGCTTTGGTTATGCAATCCAGGTAAGCCCTTTGCAAACATTGACATTATACAACGCCATCGCCAATAATGGCAAGATGATGAAACCTTACCTGGTGAACAGCATTCAAAATAATGGCATCCTTGTCAAACAATTTTCGCCGGATGCGCTTGACGAAAAAATATGCAGCTCTTCCATAGTAGAACAGGCAAAGCAAAGCATGGAAATGGTAATTACTGAAGGCACCGGTAAACCGGCGTTTAAGGATATGCCTTTTGCGGTAGCAGGAAAAACCGGTACTGCACACGTAGCCGACGGCAACATAAAATACTATGACATGGTTTACCAGGCATCCTTTGTCGGTTATTTCCCGGCCAACGATCCGCAGTATTCCTGTATTGTAGTGATCCGTACCAAACCACATGCAGCTCTGCATTATGGCGGGCAGTTAAGCGCCCCGGTATTCAGGGAAATCGCTACAAAACTGTATGCAATGTATGTGCAGAAAAAAGATCCTAGCCTGTATGCCGCCAGGAAAGATAGCTCGGCCTATTTCTATGCCGGCAATACCCGTGATGTCAAAAATGTGTACGGCACGCTGAATGTTTCTTATACTGATTCCGTCTCCCGGGATGAATGGAGTCATGTATACGCCAGCGATTACCGGCCGGTGATGACAACTAATAAAGTAAAACCGCAGGTAATGCCAAATGTAAGAGGCATGGGATTAAAGGATGCCTTGTATTTGTTGGAAAACATGGGAGTAAAAGTAAACGTGAAGGGTAAAGGAAAGATCGTGGCCCAATCCATTACACCCGGTGCCAGTCTCGCTAAGGGTACTACCGTAATGCTTGAGCTGGCCGGTTAAATGAAGACGCATCATGAGATTGATGGACATATTATATAAGGTGAGCATCAGGTCAGTGATTGGTAAAACAGATGTGGAGATAAAGGACATACAGATCGACTCGAGGAAGGTAAAAAAAGGTTGCGTGTTTGTAGCGGTAAAGGGAGTAGCAGCGGACGGGCATCAGTTCATTGATAAAGCAGTAGAAGCAGGCGCCACGGCCATTGTTTATGAAACGATGCTGTCCGCGACGCGGGAAGATGTTGTTTATGTGCAGGTGGAAAACAGCGCTGCAGCTGCAGGATATATGGCGCATAATTTCTTTGGGCAGCCATCTGAAAAAATGAAGATCGTTGGGGTCACGGGAACAAACGGTAAAACGACCATAGCGACTTTATTATACAAGCTCTTTACATCATTGGGTTATAAATGCGGATTATTAAGCACGGTCGAGAATCATATCGGCGACAGGATAGTACCGGCTACGCATACAACGCCGGACGCTATTAGCCTGAATTCATTGCTTAAGCAGATGTCGGATGAAGATTGTACGCATGTGTTCATGGAAGCCAGTTCACATGCTATACAACAGCACCGGGTTACGGGGTTGCAGTTTACCGGCGGTTTGTTTAGCAATATCACGCATGATCACCTGGATTATCACAAAACATTTGATGAATATATCCGGGTAAAAAAAGCCTTTTTTGATTCGCTGCCTTCATCGGCGTTTGCCATTAGCAACGTGGATGACAAAAGGGGAACTGTGATGCTGCAGAATACACATGCTAAAAAATATTTCTACAGCTTAAAAACACTAGCAGAGTTCAAAGGCAAGATCATTGAAAACAGCCTCACAGGACTGGTGATGGATATAAACGGTCAGGAGGTGCATTTCCGGTTGATTGGTGAGTTCAATGCCTACAACCTGCTGGCCGTATACGGGGCGGCGGTTTGTTTAAACGAAGAAAAGCATGAAGTCCTGAGAAACCTGAGTGTGCTGACCGGGGCGGAAGGAAGGTTTGATTACATGTTATCACCGAAGGAAAAGCTGATCGCGATCGTGGACTATGCACATACGCCCGACGCACTGCTAAATGTGCTGGCAACGATAAGGAAGCTGCGGAAAGGATTTGAAAAGGTGATAACAGTGGTGGGATGCGGAGGCGATAGGGATAAAACCAAGCGCCCGGTCATGGCAGAGGTAGCAATTGAACATAGCGACAGGGTAATATTTACCAGTGATAACCCAAGAAGTGAGGATCCGGAACAGATAATAAAAGATATGGAAGCAGGATTGCAAATTGCGGCGAAAAGAAAATATATCTCGATAGTAGACCGGAAAGAAGCGATAAAAACAGCGATTAGCCTGGCAGAGCCCGAAGACATAGTGTTGATAGCAGGCAAGGGGCACGAAAAATACCAGGAAATAAAAGGAGTGAAATATGATTTTGATGATAAGCAGGTGGTGAGGGAGGTGTTTGAGGAGTTGGGGAGATAGATACTGGATGCTGGATGCTGGATACTGGATGCTGGATGCTGGATGCTCGAAGCGACGAGCAACGAAAAATAAACAACAGTAACAATGCTATACCACTTATTTGAATGGTTTAAACAACAGGGATACAAGTTCCCTGGTAGCGCATTGTTTGAGTTTATCACATTCCGGGTACTGCTGGCTATGTTGTTTGCATTGATCATATCGATGCTTTTTGGCCGGCGGATCATCTGGTACTTGCGAAAGAAACTGGTAGGGGAGAGTGTCCGTGACCTGGGCCTGGCTGGCGAACAAACGAAGAAAGGGACACCGACGATGGGAGGAATTATTATCATTCTTGCCATAATCATTCCAACCCTGTTGCTTGCAAACCTGAATAAAGTATATATCCGGCTGATGTTGATCAGTACGGTTTGGTTGGGGATTATCGGGTTCGTGGATGATTATTTAAAACTAAGGGCGAAACGTATTGCCCAGCAGCAGGGTGTGGCCTATAAAAAAGGAGATAAGGATGGTTTAGCGGGCTGGTTTAAGATATTAGGACAGGTGGGGTTGGGGATCATTGTTGGGGCTACCCTTTATTTTAATAGCAGTGTGAAAATACAAAGGGAGTTCATAGGCACACCGGGACCAAACGACACCACCGTGATCGCCAAGGTTATTAATGGCAAGACGAGATATTTTACCGAAAGTAAAGTCCCTATCACTACAATTCCTTTTGTGAAGGCTCATGAGTTCAATGATTCAAAACTGTTGCCCGCAGGCTGGAGAGATTATACATGGATACTGTACATACTGATCGTCATATTCATTATTACGGCGGTATCGAACGGGGCCAATATAACAGATGGCCTGGATGGAATGGTCACGGGGACATCGGCATTGATCGGAGTATTATTGGGAATATTTGCATATGCCAGCGGTAGTACTGTTTTTGCTGACTACCTCAATATAATGTATATCCCTAACCTGGCTGAGTTATCCATATTCATCGCTGCCATGATCGGTGCCTGTATCGGCTTCCTATGGTTTAACTCCTATCCTGCGCAGGTGTTTATGGGTGATACGGGAAGCCTCACACTCGGTGGTATTATAGCGGCACTGGCGATCATCGTCCATAAAGAATTGCTGATTCCGATTTTCTGCGGTGTATTCCTGGTAGAAAATCTCAGCGTGATCCTGCAGGTGAGTTATTTCAAATACACAAAAAAGAAATATGGCGAAGGCAGGAGAATTTTTTTGATGAGTCCCTTGCATCACCATTATCAGAAGAAAGGATACCACGAAGCGAAGATCGTGACAAGATTCTGGATTGTAACTGTGCTGTTGGTGTTGTTGAGTATAGTTACGTTGAAACTGAGATAAGAGAAGGGTTTAAAGGTTTAAGAGTTTGATGGCTTAATAAATAGTGCAACTGAGGTATAACTATTTTATATGAAGAACCACCGTCCCAGACCCCTTGGAAACCAGAGAACGAAAAACATAAAAGGATTTGTGGGAGTTTGATTGAAACTAATGCTTACGAAAAACCACTGTCCGTACACAGGCCTTACGGTCGCACGGGCCCGATAAAAGTGCGACGGGTAAAATGGATAAGCGGTTAGTCATACTTGGAGGAGGAGAGAGCGGCGCAGGCGCTGCATTGCTCGCAAAGAAAAAAGGATATGACGTATTCGTTTCCGACGAAAGCTCTTTGAAAGAAAATTATCGTAACGTGTTGCTCGATGCCGGGATTGAATTCGAGGAAGGGAAACATACTGAAGCGAGAATTCTTGCTGCCGATGAAGTGATGAAGAGCCCGGGTATTCCTGAAAAGAATGCCATGGTAAAAAAAATAAGGGCAAAAGAAATACCGGTCATCAGCGAAATCGAACTGGCCTACCGGTTTAAAGGCGACAGCAAGATCGTCGCCATCACCGGGAGCAATGGAAAGACAACCACGACGGCTCTTACCTATCATATATGTAAGCACGCCGGGCTGGATTGCGCGTTGGTTGGCAATATTGGTTACTCGTTTGCCAGGCAGGTAGCTGAAGATCCGAAGCCGTTGTATATAGCCGAGATCAGCAGCTTTCAATTGGACGATATTAAAACGTTCAGGCCCGATATCGCGATACTGACCAATATCACCGAAGATCATCTCGACCGTTACGATTACAAGTTTGAGAATTATATCCGCAGCAAATTCAGGATTGCGGAGAACCAGCAGGCAAATGATTATTT
>DASSFT010000160.1:0-3421 GCA_035694045.1 Chitinophagaceae bacterium | reverse complement strand
TTTTGGGTCTTTCAAGAATGTTTTCGTCAAATAAATAGCTGGCGCTGATTTCAGTTCCTTGTGGCACTTCATTTTTGATATATCGATAGCTGCACCACAGGTAGCTGCAATACTCAACATGTTTCTTCACAAATAAATCTGCCCATTCGGGGTGCCTTATATAGGCTTTGATAAAATCAGAAACGGGCAGGTTACGGGCATTTACTGTGTTACCGTTATCATCAGTAAAGCGGATATTGTATATGGCCTGCGCATCCACGTCGTTGCCGGCGGGAGTTGTATGATACAAGGGCAGGAGATTGGTGGGATCCGGATCGATCGAGTACACATCAGTTATATCGTTATAAGTTACCAACGCATATTGTCCAAATGGACGTACATCGTTCTTAATTATCTCGAGGTTCTTTTCGCAGGGTGATTGTGCAATGCAGTTTGACTGCAGGCTATTGCAATGAGCCACCAGGGCGAGATATGTATTATGTATCCATGCCTGGATCTCCTCAGATTCAGTATTAAAATTGTAGCCGGAGTATTTTTCCGCTTTTAGCTGTTCAAGCAGGTCATGCATTTTTCTGGCGAAATCATCTTCCGTTCCCAGTTTTTGCTGGCAGGTTTTGCAATCACTATAACAGCCCTCCAGGTTTGCTGTCAACATCTCATCATGGTAAAAAGCCTGCAAGGTTTTCAGGTCTCTATTGTGCTGAATATAATATTCCACTTCCGCATTGATCACATTCCGGCTAAGCTGGATAGAATATGTGATATTATATTCACCCACTTTTGAAGCAACGAATTCCAGTTCATCATTATAAATCGCGGGTTCTGCACAATTGTAATCTATATTCTGAAGATCGGACCCGGTAAGTGTTGTAACGGTTTCTGAAGCTACAGCGTCACCACAATCATTTTTTACAGAAACAACGATGTCGTAATAACATTTGGTGCAGAATTCTCCTGTTGGAATGTTATTGTAAGGGCCCAGGCTTGCCGGGTTCAACACATATTTTATCTTATAGGTGGCATTTGGTACCTCAGCCATAAATGTGGCTACCGATTTCTTGACGAGCTGAGAAGGATCGATCACAAAATCATTTGGCCGCATGAGCACCTGCGTCATTGGTCTTCTTGCTCCTGTGGCCGTAGCCGATGGCAATGCATCCATATTACCTGGGGCAATACCGGCTAACGCAGTGGCAATTGTTTTACCGGCAGCATCTACATAACTAACACTCACCTGCCCGTTTGCATCCACCACCATGTTCTTGAGGTAATGAGAATTATATCCCACTTCCATCCCAAATATGCGATCGAGCTCGCTCTGCAATGGCTTCCCATAAAAATATTTCGTTTCACGACCAGACCCGGGCTGGAAGTCCTCTCCTACACCTCCCTGGCTACGAACGCGACCGGTATTATCAGCCATATATTGGGTAAGTGAGAATGGCTTTTGTTTGGCATCGGGTACATATTTCGTAAAATAGAAATCGGCACTCCCCAGGAAGGGATTACCAGGCGAATAATATTTAGCGGCTCCATCACTGGCTAAATTCAAATTGGCAGCGACCGGATAGCAATTGCCACTGCCGCTGGCCTGCGTTATATCGGTATGGCTATAGGGCTGACCAGAAGGATTAAGGTTGAGAGAAGCGTAATATTTTAATTTATTGTCGTTGACTGGCGATGGTAAGATATTCAACGTTGGACGCCCCATATTATCATAGATGGTTTCCGCAGCTATCGCTTTATCATCGCTGTTATTAATGGTAACTGTTTGCCGACCCCTTAACGTGGCATCAAAATAACTGATGACATCTTTCGATTTCCCTTCTTCAGCAAAGGAACCGTTGAACTGCCAGTTCAGGTTAGGTTCATGCGCATCTGTAAGCGATATCTCAAGGCATTGCGTATGTGTGCCGTCGGTATAGACCCAGTTGGATGTAACTCTCACTCCTTCACTATTCACGCTGGCGCTTCTTACCCGGGCGATAATATACCCGTCAGCATAATGCTGGTTGATCGTGTATGAATTTGTAGGAGGCAGGGTGATACGGGTGTTATCATATCGCATCCATTCTTCCAACTTGCTTTGGGGAATGTCAAAGTAGCCTCCACCTGCAGCATAAGTTGCTACCTGGGTACCCCTGTTACTCATTTTATCAATATAGGTCCATTCAAGGTCTACCTGGGTTGCGCCGGTGTATATTGACGAATTCCAGTCGATCGCGATCTTTCGCCCAGATCCATCCAGTTGTACCCGGTTATTTTGACCTGTCTCGTTTTGCAAACCCACACTGAAATGACCGCTTATCTGAGGGCTAAAGGGATATACCCTGGAGACCAATATCTGGTTTCTCACCTCAAAAATATCAGGTAGTTTACTGCCCCATTCCTTAGAGTAAATAGAGTCAACGATCACTGTTACTTTAAAGGCATTTTTGAACCGGTAGGAATTGCTAACCGGGTAATGGCTTCCTGCTGCTGAATCATACTTCACCGCCAACGAAACAGAATCTATAATTGTGGGAGATTGCTGGTCGCGGCTTGTGAAGTATTTAACCCTGAGTTTCAGCGTGCAATTAAATATTTTGTTGTAGTAATAAAAATTGACGTCATTACGCAGGGCAAATGAGATGATGTTGTCAACAGCTGTGTTTTGCACCCGGTTCCAATCTGCCAACGGCAAATTCAGGAATTTGTCATCCGCCACCGTACATGAGTCGCCTTTCTTGACGTTTCCGCCAATAGTTTGTATATATGATTCATCTTGCGCATTTGCATACAGGCTCGCAGCCAGCAGCATTGCAAAAACAAGGGCAGATCTTTTTATTATTACGTTTAATCCCATAGAAAAAGATTAATGGCTGGGGGTATCAATTCATCGTTTAGTATTACGGCAAATAACTGATCAGTTTTCTTTTACCGGTTTTTCAGACGGTAACGCTATCACCCGATAGTTCTTATATTTTTCTGTCAGCGATAATTCATTTCCCTTTCTCGTCATTATTTTATCCATCTCATTCTTCACGTTCATTTGTGTTCCATGTTTTTCTGTAAATCGTATGTCAGACAGCCAATATTTCTTGGCATCTGTTACACGGTCAAGGATCAAACCTTTCCACCATTGTATCTCTGTGTGTTCAACCAGGTAAGTTGCAGGATCATAGTAAATGGATATTGATTTGATCTCCGGCTGGAAATCATTTTGGATAGTAAGTACCCGGGTATTACCCTTTTCTTCAACGGATAGGCGAATACTAAGAGAGGAAGTATCCGCTACATAGTTTTCCAGCGGAAATACTTTGCTGTTAATAGCGGCTATTTCTTCTTTTGTTGCGCCTGATAGGGTGATTGTGTTTTCGATAGTGTCCAGGGATAACCGGAATCCATCGATTAAAAAGGTCTGGAGTTGTGAAAGCTGCGA
>DASSFT010000159.1:0-5932 GCA_035694045.1 Chitinophagaceae bacterium | reverse complement strand
TCTCCACGGCATAATCGGTAGTGCCTCCACCGGGCGCGGATTTATAAGAGATGAGACCGGGATAACGCAGGCTGCGCACATCCACGCCAAAGCGTTGATGAAAATAATTACACCAGAATTCACCCGCATACTTACTGATGCCATAAACAGTTGTCGGTTCAATGATCGTTTGTTGCGGGCAGTCTTTTTTTGGTGATGTTGGCCCAAACACAGCAATTGAAGATGGCCAATAAATTTTCTGCAATTTCTCTTCCCTGGCAATATCCAATACATTCAGGAGGCCCTGCATATTGAGGTTCCATGCGAGATGGGGGTTCTTTTCGCCTGTAGCAGAAAGGATGGCTGCCAATAAATAGATCTGTGTTATGTTCTGCCGAATTACTTGAACATGCAGCATCTCCTTGTTCATTACATCCAGGCTTACATAGGGACCTGTACCCTCGAGCAGCGGGTTTTGCTCCCTCAAGTCCGAAGCTACTACGTTGGCATTACCGTATATCTTTCTTAAAGTGAGAGTTAGCTCTACTCCTATTTGCCCGCTGGCGCCGATGACCAATATCTTGTCTTTTACCATAAGCTGCAAACCTAAAGAAAAAGCTGTTACTTTTTCTCGCAACGGCACGGCGACGCAACGGATTTAAAACATTCAGACTTTCTTTGTCCCGAATTTGCCAGATAGCGTAAAATAAATTTCAAAACGGGACCCTACCCCGGAGGAAGGTTTAATTGCTCAAAGCGATCGGCTATTAGTATTTTTGCGCCATGAAAAATTTTTTGAAGGACCTTTTTTCAGGTCAATCTTATGACGAAAAGAGTTTTTTTTTGATAGCTGGCCCCTGCGTAGTAGAGAGCGAGGAGTTGCTGACGGAAGTTGCCGGAAAGGTTTCGGGAATTTGTAAAAATCTCGGTGTCCCCTATATATTCAAAGCATCTTACCGAAAGGCCAACCGTACCAGTGGCAATTCGTTTACCGGTATCGGGGATGAAAAAGCGCTGTCGCTGGTTAAAAAAATAAATGAAAAATATAAACTGCCTACGACTTCGGATATACATGCGCATGAAGAGGCAGCGATCGCAGCAAAATATGTGGATGTATTACAGATACCGGCTTTTTTATGCAGGCAAACCGACCTCCTGGTAGCTGCAGCTGAGACTGGCAAAATAGTGAATGTAAAGAAAGGGCAGTTCCTCAGCGGACCCGCTATGAAATTTGCTGTCGAGAAAATCAAAAAAACGGGTAATGACAAGATCATTCTTACCGAGAGAGGCACCACTTTTGGTTACCAGGACCTCGTGGTCGACTACAGAAATATCCCCTGGATGCAGGAGTATGAAGTACCCGTAGTGATGGATGTGACACATTCGCTGCAACAACCCAATCAAACAACAGGTGTAACTGGCGGAAACCCCAAAATGATCGGGATCATTGCCAAAGCGGCCATCGCAGCAGGGGCAGATGGTTTGTTCATAGAAACACATCCCGATCCTTCGAAAGCATTAAGCGATGGGGCTAATATGTTACGACTTGATCTGCTGGAGGATTTATTGCAGCAGCTGGTTAAATTGAGAAGGGCACTACTCTAGATGCTAGATACTGGATACTTGATACTAGATAATCCAATGCTGGATATAGCACCTTTGCATCTAGCATCCAGCATCAAGCATCCAGCATCTTTATCTATCTTAAATCGACTTCTTCTACGCCGGGATATTTCTTTTTATCAAAAACAAACATCGTATTATTCATCGTCCCGTTTGTCTTCATGCTGCTGACAGTATAGGTATATCGATTGCCTGCTTTCTCCAATACTTTTGTGCTGTAAATGGTCTTGGCAGCTTTATCCACCTGCAGGTATACTTTATGAAAATTCTTAGCCTTGTCCGTAGGCGTCATCTCGATTTCCTGGATCGTCTTGGTCCCAACTTTCTTCTCACCATTTAACATGTACAAGAAATCCTTATCATAAAAATTGGTGAACAATTTTTGAGGTGTAATGCCATTACCGGACCCTTCTACATTGTTAATGGTAACTTCCTTGGCATTCTTATCGTAGTTCCAAACAGTCTTTCCGTCTGAATAGATCTCCTGTCCTCCAAAGACCACTTTATACATCGTTCCTTTCATCCAGATAGTGCCTGTCTTGGTTGACATCACTTTACCATTGGCATCTTCTACTTTATAGACAAAAGTGGCTTGCACCGTTTTATACGTTTTGAATTTTGCGCTGACATCATCCAGTACTTTCTTCGCGGCCGGATCGTTTTGCGCGAAAGAAGTGAGCCCAATCGTGAGTAAAGCTATTCCGGGAATGAGTTTAATTATATTCATACTTTTTTATTAAGATTAACAGTATCTCCAAAAATAGGTAATTCACTTTAACAGACAGGCAATCATCGTACCGGGTTGCAAGCATCATTTTTTCTTTAACAGGCCTTATCCTAAACTGGTGAGATGCTGTTCCAGTTCCATTTCTGTTTTTATTAATACATCTCTCGCTTTACTTCCCTGGTTTGGCCCCACTACGCCGGCAGCTTCCAGCTGATCCATCAGGCGCCCGGCCCTGTTATACCCCAGTTTCATTCTTCTTTGCAACAAAGAAGTCGAACCGAGCTGGTTCTGCACGATCAAACGGGCTGCATCTTCAAATAAAGAATCCCGGTCAGAAAGATCAAAATCTTTCCCTTCGAGTTCTTTTTCGTCTACATACTCGGGTAATAAAAACGCCTGTGGATACCCACGTTGTTTCCCTATATATTCCACAATTTCCTCTACTTCGGGAGTATCTACAAATGCACATTGCAGCCTTGTTATTTCCCCATGATGGGATATCAGCATGTCCCCTTTCCCGATCAATTGCTCCGCGCCACCCATGTCAAGAATAGTTCTTGAATCGATCTTCGAGGTCACTTTAAATGCTATACGTGAAGGGAAGTTGGCCTTAATGGTTCCCGTGATGATATTCACCGACGGACGTTGCGTAGCAATGATCAAATGAATACCGACTGCACGGGCTAATTGAGCCAGCCTGCTTATCGGCATCTCGATTTCCTTACCGGCAGTCATGATCAGGTCGGCAAACTCATCGATCACCAAAACAATAAACGGGAGGTACTGGTGACCCTTCTGCGGGTTCAGCCGGCGTTTAATGAACTTTTCATTGTATTCCCTGATATTCCTGGCACCTGCTTCCTTTAGCAGATCGTAGCGATTGTCCATTTCAATACAAAGCGCATTCAACGTATGTACCACTTTCTTTGTGTCGGTAATGATCGCATCTTCTTCACCCGGGAGCTTTGCCAAAAAATGTTTTTCGATCAGGCGGTAAATACTCAATTCCACTTTCTTCGGATCGATCAATACCAGCTTGAGTTGTGAGGGATGTTTTTTATACAATAACGACACAAGGATCGCATTGACCCCAACGGATTTTCCCTGGCCCGTGGCTCCCGCCATCAGCAAATGCGGCATGGAGGCAAGATCAACAATAAAATTATCGTTATCGATTTTCTTCCCGATCGCTATCGGCAAGCTATGATTGTTAACCTGGAATTTTTCCGATGAAAGCAAAGTCTTCATGCTCACAATCGTCTTCTTTACGTTCGGCACCTCGATACCAATGGTTCCTTTTCCGGGAATCGGTGCGATGATACGGATGCCCAGAGCGGCCAGGCTTAAGGCGATATCGTCTTCCAGGTTTTTTATTCTTGAAATGCGGACGCCCGCGGCAGGCACGATCTCGTACAGGGTTACCGTGGGGCCAACCGTGGCGATGATCTTCTGGATCTCGATCGCGTAGTTCCTCAGTGTGGCGATAATCTGGTTTTTGTTGTTCTCCAGCTCATTTGCATCCTGAAAGATTTTTTCGCTGCCATGTGTCTCCAGCAGGCTCAATGTGGGATATTTATAGTCACGCAGATCGAGTGTGGGTTCATAGGGAGGAAGGTTTTCGACGGGAGCCACCGGTTCCTCGTCTTCGACTGGTTCTTCAGAAGCTGACTTGATCTCCAGTTCAAGATTTTCAAGCGTTTTCTTTTTTTCTTTGATGGGAATGGGCTCAGGTCCCGGCTTTACCGGTTTAAGTTCATTGATGCTATCCGTATCATGTTTGTGTAGAAGGTCACTGATAACTTCTTTTTCCACCGCGGATTCCTGTTCTGCCGCATCTTCCTCTTCCTTTTCTATTATCTTAAACTCGTGCAGATCTTCTTCGACGGGTGGCGCAACCACCATCTCGCCATTGGTCTTTAGTTTATTTCCACTGGTTTCAACAAATAACTTCTCTTCGCCCTCCTCCGTTGGTTTGGCCTGAAGCGGGTCGGCGGTCTTTCTTGCCGGTATATTGAATTTGGGATTGAACTGCCAGATCACATATGCCATCCCGATAACAAATAACAATGCAGCCGTTCCAAACCTTCCAAAAATGCCAATCATCCAGTGACTGATCATATTACCCACTGTTCCACCCCAGGAAAAACCGCTTGGGCCAAAAATAAATGCCAGCGAAACCGACAATACAAGCATTCCGATTGTAACGTATTTAAGGTTACGCCAGATAGAAAAAAACTTGCGGCTGAAAAGCAGGTTTGCTCCCACAACAAAAAAGAAAGTGCAGATAAGAAGCGAGGCGACGCCGAAGCCAATTAATATAAAAAAATAGGAAGCGAGAGCTCCCAGTTTGCCCGCCAGGTTATTCACCCTCACATCATTGTCAAACAAAATTGCAGCTTGTTGATTTAATGTTGACTGGTTGTCCTGGTGCCAGTTAAAAAAATAGGAAAAAAATGAGATAAAGAGAAACAATGCGATTAATAGTGAAACAGCCCCTGTTATCTTCCAGGTACGTTCATCTCGGGCAAGGGCCTTTAGATTGATGCTCTCCGTTTTCTCCTGTTTGAACCCCTTCGCATCGGTTTTCTTTGGTTTGTTCCCGGATTTTGTAGTCGTGGCCTTTTTCTTCTTATTGGACATGCGGCAAAGATATTATTTAAAAGGGATAAGGCACAAGCCCCAGCCCCAGGAATGCCCTCACTAATCACAAGATATCAACGTATAAAACGGCCGGCTGGAACAGCTATTGCCTCCTGCTAAAATTACCGCAAAGTAGTATCTGCGGTTTTATAAAAACATTAAGGGATGCACTACATTTGATACAGAGCCAACCGCATGAAAAAGTCGCTTTGCCTATTCCCCCTCGTAATTTTCGCATGCATTCTTACGAACACCGCTTCGAATGCCCAATCCCCGGCAATTGATGCCAGCAAGATCAAATTTTCAAGAAGTATCTCAAATGAGGTCAGCACGTTTTATTTTAACAGCGAAGTCGATCTGTCAAATTTCTACGCTCGGGCGAGCTTCAAAGAAGGTGTCATACATAAAAAAAATATTCCTAATGAATATGTAACTATGATCGCCGCCCTCAGGTTCAGGTTGTACAATAGCGCCGATTCAGCTGTTAAAATCTGTTTCTTTCCCGGGCTATATTATCGCTACATAAAATTATACAGGGAAGAGAATAATCACCTCCAGGAACTGCCGTCCGAATTGCCGCCGGTCAGGGACAGTATTGGATACAGGTTGATCACGCTGGCGCCTCATGACTCCCAGACGCTGGTGGCCGAGTTGGGTTTTATCAAGACGTATATCAACACCATGCGGCCACGGTTGATCAACCCTGAATATCTCAATTCATATATTACCGGCATGCAAAGTGCAACCCGGGAAAATGACCTGGTGACGTTTTTGTTTTGCGGTCTCCTGTTGATGATGGTTCTTTTTTCTATTGCCAATTTTGTGCAGGGGGGCAACCGCGAGTTCCTTTATTATTCCGGTTATGCATTCTTCCTCGGCATCATGCTTCTTACAAAAGCAGTATTCACAGGGCATTCCAATCATATCAGCTATTTCCTGGAAGCCTACCTGGATTTTATCCTG
>DASSFT010000158.1:0-4319 GCA_035694045.1 Chitinophagaceae bacterium | reverse complement strand
ATCGATACGGAATTGAGGCCGTTACTATTGGTGATGACGAAATCTATTTTTCCATCGCCATCGAAATCCGCTGTTGCAGCGCCTTCATGATTGTTGCCAGTGGCTGCAAAAAGCGCCGCAGATGCAAATGAAATCGTAGTGCCGGAACTCGTATTCTTTAAAACAGAAACATCGGAAGAACTGCCTCTTGAAACGATGATATCTGCCTTCCCATCATCATTAAAATCTGCCGTCAATGCGCAATGAGGATAGTTGCCGGTTGTAAAATCAGCTTTTGGAAGAAATGATGTGGATGTAAAAGCGCTGCCGCCACCCGCAAAGGTTACAACGAAAGGAAGTGTGGAATAGCCGGTCAGGTTGTTGTTTGTAACAGATATAGGTTGATAGCTGGCTCCAGCTGGAACAGTAACAAAAACGGTTGTATCAGTTGAACTCGTTACCACTGCTTTGACGGCACCAAAATAAACTGTATTGTTGGCCGCAGTGGTGTTAAACCCGGTTCCTTTTATCGTTACGGCAGTCGCAACCGGGCCCGAAGCGGGGCTAAACGAATTGATTTTTGGTTGTGAAAAAAGAGTCGAAGCAATCAGGCAGAATGCCGCGGTGGCAAGATGACCTTTCATCATGAGGTGGTTTAATGGTTGTATAAATTGGGTAGCGCAAAGTATTAAATATTGTCTCAAAACCATAGAGAAACCGGTATTCTCATGGAAAAATAACATTGATTCAAAACAATAATGCGGACTGGTTTGCCTTAGATTTTCTTTCTCATTTCCAACATAATAGGCTTAAAACCTGCTTTCAGGTAAGCGTTTTTTGCTATAGTATTTTGATCATATACATCAAGCCTGATCTCAGAAATGCCTTTGGATTTCACCCAATTTAGTAATGCTTCAAGTATCATTTGATTGATCCCTTGTCCCCGGAACCCGGGCTTTACATACATGAAGCCCAGGTTAGCAAAATGAGAATGTTTGAGAAAGACATCTGCTTTTTTAATTTGAGCATACCCCGAACCGACAATTTCCTGATCGACTACTGCAACAACAACTTCTGATTCAGGTGATCTTACTAATTCTAATAGATCATAATAATGGATCTCCCCATCTTTTAAGGTGATATCGAAGGGGCGTTCTGTCTCAACAATTTTTTTTTCAAACTCCAGCAAAATGTTGATCTCTTCTTCTTGTGCGGGTCTGATTTTTATTTCCATTTTTTAACTGCTTCTTTTAAAATAAGAACCAAGAAACAAGAACCAAATAAATCTTAAATCGCAAGAACCAAAGCTACCTGGTATAGATTTGTAAGTTGAATATTTTTTTTTTGGTTCTTGAGGTTTGTTTCATTCCGAGGTCATGGTTACCTCAGCTTGCATCCAGTCACGGATTTTTCTTAAAATAATATGGAAGCAAATGCCGAATAGGTAGTCCCTGTCTGGCCTCCGGTGTAATATCCAAATACACTGCTTACAGGACTGCGGTTTACAAAGATCACCTGGCCATTCAACCGCACATTGCGGGTTTTGAGCGGAAAGAAATTCGCACCTACCAGCCATTCATGCGAATTATTGAAGGATCCGAATATTTGTGAAGTAGCTCCATATAATTCAAGTTTTTTCCTGATGGGAAATCCCGCCACCTGTAGCATAAAGCCGTGGTCAAATATGGAGTTTAAAGGAAGTGCACCGTCAGCCGCGAATTTGGACAACGTTCTCCGGTAATATTCACCTTGCAGAAACAGCCCCCTGTATTTTAAACCTCCATCAAAGGACCACAGGGTATAATTTGCTTCCTGTACAGTAACACCAGGAGCAACAGCTCCACCGGCAAAAAGAAGCGTAGCATCTGAAATGCGGATGGATGTGTTGTCAGGAGAGTTTTGCGTCAGATTGTTATAGCGATCCTCGCGATGGTGAGCGAAAGAAGTACCGAAACGTGTAGCCAGTTTATCGTGGCTTTCCCAGTCGCCATAAGCGCCTCTTGGTCCGAATTCGTTGGTGGTGGGCAACCAATAAAGGCTAGCGCCATAACCGAGTTTGCGATTGAACTTGCCCGCCGCTATTCCTAACTCACTAAGGTTTTGCCCAACGGTTACAAAATAGTGTAATGTATTAAGCGGCTCACCTGTTACCCAGATAGCACTTGTAAATCCAGTTCTAAAATATTCGTCTGCCATCACCCGGTCTGAACCCAGCCAGTATGGGTGTGAGCCCTGAAGAGAACGGGTCCCGCCAAGCGAATTGATACCTGCGCTAATATTGATATACTTGTTAAAGCGACAACTCATGTTGCCGGCAATCGCGACCTGGTTGGTAGCGTTCACAGTCCAGAATGTAATGTTGTAGTTAAGTTTGGGATGATAAACCCAGCCTGTGAGAAATGCCTGGACGCGATGCCAGATAATATCATTCCTGCCATCGGTCACCTGGGAATTTCCTAAATGATCCTGGTATGTTTGAGTAGGAGGAGTCTGGTCTACCCATCGGAACAGCATATACCCGCTTATATTAAGTGTCCCAAATTTTGTCTTAGCGACTTCAAATCCTTTTCCTGGTGAGATTGAACCCCAATAATCGATATTATACCTGCTCAGAGAATCATTAGACCTGTTCAGGGAATCAAGGTCGTTCTTATCAGTTTTCTGTGCCTGCATTTCGAGCGATAGGATCACCACTCCGAAACTTAACAAAAGCCGTATGACGGTTGCAGATCTTTGAGTGATCATAGAATAGATGTCTCCTAAATGACACTTTAAGAGACATCTACTCGCCATTTTTGGCGAGATAAGAACCAAGAGCCAAGCGCCAAGAACCAAATAAATCTCAAGTCGTAAAATCCAAAAACTGCCTAATGTAGCTTTGTGATTTGAATATTTTGTTTTTTTTGGTGCTTGTGATTTGGTTCTTGGTTCTTTTCGTCATAATCGGGGGTTTGCTGGTTTATAAGGACCGTCGAATGTATTCGCACCTCTTGTCTTTAGTTTTCTCCGGAATACCTTGTCTCCCGCAGAAACATACAGGATATTGAAGCCGGCTCCGCCAAAGCAAACATTGGAAGTCTGATTATTTGATGAAGGTGCAGGAATGATCGCATTGACACGGCCCAATTGGTCCAACACCTGGATACCGATCCTTGTAGCTACATAGATCCTTCCAGCGGTATCGCAGCGAATGCCGTCGGGCCAGGCATTTTCTTCCGTATCGGGTGCATGCAACCATCCGAAGCGTTGTTTAAAAGCAAGACTTCCATCCGGCATTACTTTGTAGATCCAGACCCAATGTGAAGCTGACTCGGTTACATAAACCTGTGTTTGATCAGGAGAAATCGTTACACCATTTGGAAATCTCAAGGTAGAATCCAACACGACTCTTGTACCATTTGGACGCAGCAGGTAAAGCCTGCCGGTTGGATTAACTCCATTGGGGGATGTTATATAAATATTCCCATTCCTGGCTATTACAAGGTCATTCCCGGAAATACTGTCTGCTACAATCGTTTCTTTTTCGCGGGCATCATAGCTTAATATTTGCCTGGTGGCGCCAGCAACCGTATATCTTTTGCCATCAGGTCCAAACCAGGTGCCGCTTGCCCTTTTGGCGTCGACATTCAACGTAACCAATTGTCCATCCAATCCCACTTTATATGTTTTCGATGTTGGAATATCCTGGTAAAACACTTCTCCCTTGGCATTGGCTGCAGTTCCTTCGGTAAACCTGTATCCTTCTCCAACCAATTCCCATTCTTCGTCGGGGATAAGAAGATCACTCAGGAACTGGTTCTTCGAGTTTCCCCGGCTAACTGGTTTTGGCCAATCTTTCCAAAGCCAGCGCATGGCTTCCGGGAAAAGAGATGTGCCATGGTTTCCATTATGTGCTCCTTCCCCCCAGACATGTTTTACTTCATACCCGGAAAATATCAGCGCTCTTTCCATGGTTTCATTGGCTTTCCACCAATCACCCGCATAAATATTCAGGTCATTGGTCCCGTCCTGTAAAAACACACGTATCGGTTTTGGTTCATACTTACGGATAAGGGTAGGGTAGCGGTCGCCACCACGCAGCCCAACATAGGTGCCGATTGCGCTAAAAACTCTTGAAAACTCTTCGGGATGCTCCCATGCGGCCGTGAATGCGCAAATTGCCCCGCTGCTGGAACCGCCGATGGCGCGATCATTACCATTTTTGGATAAACGAATGGGCCTTCCATCACTGGTTGTTTTCTTTTCAACTTCAGGCAGTATCTCGGTAAGGATGAATCTTGCATAAGCATCGCCTAATCCATCGTATTCAAAACTGCGATTGAAGCGGTGCAGTGCATTCG
>DASSFT010000157.1:0-3969 GCA_035694045.1 Chitinophagaceae bacterium | reverse complement strand
TATTTCACTATATGCAAATGCTACGATCGAACCTATTACCGGGAATAAAATCATTCTCGAGGCTATTGACCGGAATGAGCAAATTTCCTTTGACTGGGCCAAAGAACTGCCCATCGATGGCAAACTCGATCTATTGAAAGGAATTTATAATCGTGTTCAAAAAGATTATGGCATACCTCAGCAAGGTTTCCGGTTGTCTACCTATGTAGATGCGCCAGCTGGTTCGGGCCTGGGCACTTCCTCTACCCTGGTCGTGGCCATCATTGGCGCATTTACTGAAATGCTTCGACTGCCACTTGGTGAATATGATATGGCGCACTATGCTTACGAAATAGAACGCAATGACCTGAAACTGGCAGGCGGCAAGCAGGACCAGTACGCCGCTACTTTTGGCGGTGTAAATTTCATGGAATTCTATGGAGATGATAAAGTGATTGTGAACCCACTCCGGATCAAGCAACAGTATTTATTTGAATTGGAGAATAATTTATTGCTTTACTACACTTCCACCACCCGTGAGTCAGCCAATATCATCAAAGCGCAGAGCAAGAATGTCACTGATAAAAAAGGCAGTTCGATCGAAGCCATGCACCAGTTGAAAGAACAGGCAAGATTGATGAAGGAAGCTCTACTCAAAGGTAAATTACATGACCTGGGAGAAATACTTGATTTCGGCTTTCAACAAAAACGGCAGATGGTAGAAGGGATCAGCAATCCCCTGATGGAAGAGATTTATGAAACAGCCCGGAAAGCAGGAGCAACCGGAGGAAAGATCTCTGGCGCAGGTGGCGGAGGCTTTATGATCTTCTATTGTCCCGTCAATACCAAGTATGCAGTAATCAAAAGCCTGGAAAAATTCGGTGGCCGTTACAGAAGGTATAAGTTTACAGAACACGGGTTGACAACTTGGACTATCTAACTTATTAATCAGCATATTCCTGTACTATGGAAAAAATCAAAAATATTATCAGGGCTTCGATAGAAACCAAGCAACAGGTTTTGGAGAACGAGGAGTTGCTAAAAACAATTGAGGCAACTGTTGACACCATTACAAAAGCTTTTAAAAATGGTAAAAGGGTTTATTTCTGCGGCAATGGGGGCAGTGCGGCGGACGCACAACATCTCGCCGCGGAATTTTCCGGGCGTTTTTACAAAGACCGGAAAGCCTTACCGGCCGAAGCGCTTCACTGCAACACATCTTATCTCACCGCTGTCGGCAACGATTATGGTTTTGATGTGATCTATTCCAGGATCATTGAAGGCATAGGCGAAAAAGGCGACATACTGGTGGGACTGTCCACCTCGGGTAATTCAGCCAATATTATAAAAGCATTCGAAGTGGCAAAAGAAAAAGGAATGATCACGGTCGGTTTCACAGGATTGACCGGCGGCGCGATGAAAGCTGTAACAAACCATCTTATAAATATACCTTCAACGGATACACCGCGTATACAGGAAAGCCATATCACCGTGGGTCATATCATTTGCCAGTTAGTGGAGGAAAGATATTTTGCATGATAATGAAAGTCGATCTTCATAAATCGTTGGAACAGCTTGAAAACAAAGTATGGGGTGAGCCGGAATACACTTCGCACCTGGTTACCACTCTTTATAGGTTACGAAAAAAACCACTGAAAGAATATACTATCGAGGACCTGAGGATTTCAATCGGTCAGAACAGTAGTCTTGATTATTTGATGCCCCTGGCGATAGAGGTATTAAATAAGGACATACTAGCCGAGGGAGATTTCTATAAAGGCGACTTGCTACATAGCGTGCTGACTGCGGACATCGCCTATTGGAAGCAACATATAAGCGAATGGTCTGCCGTTAAAGCATTATTTGAAGAAAATCGGGAGTTGTTTGATTCAGATTCTTATCGCAAACTCAGGCGAAGCTTTGAAGAGTTTGAAAAAATAAATGAACCATGAAGACCCGGGAAGCAATCATACTGGCGGGTGGCCTGGGTACCAGGTTGAGGGATGCCGTCCCCGGTCTTCCAAAATGCATGGCCCCCGTAGCAGGCAGGCCATTTCTTTTTTATGTCATTAACTATTTACGTAGCCAGGGATTGGAAAGATTTGTTTTTTCACTTGGCTATAAACATGAGATCATAGAGCAATGGCTGGCTCAACAATTCGCTACACTGGACTATCAATGCGTCATTGAAGAAGAGCCACTGGGCACCGGCGGCGCAATTCTCCTCGCCTGCAGCGAAGTAAAAGGAGAAAACGTAGTAGTGGCCAACGGAGATACACTTTTTAAGTTGGATATTTCCCGGCTTCTCTCTGTTCATCTCGAAAAAGATGCTGCTTGTACACTCGCCCTGAAACCGATGAAGGATTTTGACCGTTATGGCGTGGTTGAGCTGAACGAGAATGGTGCTATTAAAAATTTTAAAGAAAAACAGTTTTATAGTTCCGGCCTGATCAATGGAGGTATTTATGCGTTGAATGTAAGTAAATTTCAATCCGAAAATCCTCCAACAAAATTCTCCTTTGAAAAAGATTACCTGGAAAAACTATTTCCTACCAGGAAGTTCTTTGGAGTCATTGATGAAGGATATTTCATTGATATTGGTATTCCGGCTGACTATGCCCGGGCCCAGGTGGAATTGCAACCGGCTGCTCTCGATATCGGTGCCATTGATAAAACATGGACCTTATTTATCGATCGGGATGGCGTCATCAACCATGAAAAGAAAGAAGAATATATCCGGAACTGGGGCGAGTTCAGATTTTACGAAGGTGTGAGAGAAGCCATGAAAACTTTTAGCAATAAATTCGGTAAAGTCATAGTTATCAGCAACCAGCGGGGTGTTGGCCGGCAGTTAATGACAGAAGAAGATCTTTCAGATATTCACCGGAATATGCAGGATGCGATTGAAAAAGGCGGCGGGCGTATCGATCACATATACTATTGCACCAGCCCGGACAACAAAAATATCTGTCGCAAACCTAACCCGGGTATGGCATTCCTGGCCAAAAAAGATTTCCCAGGCACCGATTTTTCCAGGTCGATCATGGTCGGCAACAAGCCCAGCGATATGCTTTTCGGGCGGTTTGCGGGTATATATACTGTATTTGTAAAAACTACGAATCCCGATCAGGCTTTTCCACATCCGGATATTGACCTGGCTTTTGAATCCCTTGCCGATTTTGCAAAAGCTTTGTAAACTTCACAAAATTTTACCGGTATTTTTCCGTTATGCCCCTGTTCTGAACCGGCATTTTAGGCAGGTCGTGTAACCGAAAGCTTACTTTTGTAGGAACAAATTCAAACTATTTCTGTGAAATCAACTTTTATGAAATTTTCTGCAGTTGTTGTCCTGCTGCTTATCTTTTCCCAGGCAGTTATTTCACAAACAATAGCCCCAGCCGATCAAAAATTTTTGAAGGGGAAAGAAGACTCGCTAAAGGTCTATGCCCGGTTCCTGATCACGGACTCATTTACTCATTCCCGCATGATAGCGGATAGTTTTTTTACACGTATACTGGTACGGGCATTACGGACAAAAAATTCGTTTTATTATCCGTTCGAATCAGTTGATGGTATCTCTAAATTATATGCTCCTGATAGCAGTTTCCGGATCTTTACCTGGAACGTCCAAATTGAAGATGGTCCTTATTTCTCCCGGCAAAAGGGTGCCATCCAGCTACCAACGAAAGATGGTTCTTTGAAGTTGTTTCCACTCTTCGATGTTTCTAACGATACTCCCAACCCCGAAGATTCAATGCGCAGTAACAAAAATTGGATAGGCGCGGTTTATTACAATATTATAAAGACCCAGTTCAACGGAAGGAATTATTATACATTGTTCGGGTTGGATAATAACAGCTTCATGAGCACAAAAAAATGGGTGGAGGTACTAACGTTTAACGAAAAAAGAGAACCGCTCTTTGGAAGTACCCGCTTCTTCACTTATGCAAATGATAGTGCCCGGCAAAAACCACGCTATCGCATCGCCAT
>DASSFT010000156.1:0-5917 GCA_035694045.1 Chitinophagaceae bacterium | reverse complement strand
ACAATCTCGATCCCCGGTTGACACAAACAGGCCAGGGCGCAGGAACGCTAACTACTGGTGGAGCAACCACTATAGCTCAAAACGGTAGCACAGGAAAATCAGGCTACGGTATCCGCTCTTATTTTGCCAATGCCCGGTATGTATTCGATAATAAATACACCGTTTCAGGAGTTATCCGCCGCGATGGTACATCAAGGATTTTCAAGGAAGAGAATAAAGAGATCACTACATGGTCTGCAGGTCTGACATGGGATGTTATGAGAGAGAATTTCATGGAAAGACAACACATTTTAACCGACCTGAGAATAAGAGGCACGTATGGAAAGGTGCCCAACATTAACAGTATTCCGGGAAGTTCTTTTGGTATCGGTAGTAATTTTTATTCCATCCCTTCTTATCTGAGTGCACAGATGCCACAATTCACTACAACCAGCTACGCCGGCTCTTCTATCACCGGTCTTCTTCCGGGGCTGGCCAATCCTGAGCTAAGAATGGAAACTGTAGCCAAGACAAATATTGGTCTTGACCTGGGCTTCTGGAAAAACAGGGTAAGACTTACCGCTGATTTCTATAAAAGCCTGACAAAGGATCTTTTTGTTAACCAGATCCAAGTGTCTACCTCAGGCTTCTATAATACAGGGCTTGCCGTAAATGCCGGCACCATGTCGAACAAAGGTGTGGAAATCGACCTGGGAGTAGATATCGTGAAGACCAGGAACATTGATGTGACTTTTAGATGGAACCACTCTTATAATGTCAACAAGATCGAAGATCTCGGAAAGGTTACGGAATATCCAGCCGGTACCGGTATTATTAAAAAGGGTCTTCCTTATGGTACCCACTATTCTTATTGGTATTTGGGCGCTGACCCTGCCACAGGCAAACCTCAATACAAAAAACCGGATGGCTCGATCACGACAGATATCGGCCAGGCAGGACAGTTCTATGAATTTGGTTCCTGGTTCCCGAAACATGAAGGTGGATTTTCACTGGATGTACGCTACCAGAGGTTCTCTGCCAGTGCATTCTTCTCTTACCAGTTCGATGTGATGAGGTACAACAATATCCAAAACTGGGTAACCCAGGGTGATGCAACCTATACCGGTGCAGTTAGCCAAAGCAGGATATTATTGACTGATCAATGGCAAAAACCGGGCGATGTAAAGACAATCCAGTCACCAGCCTACAGCAGGCAGTTTACTTCTTATGATATCACCGATGCCAAGTTCCTTCGTTTCAGGAACCTGCTGATTGCTTATGATATTCCAGAATTACATATCGGCTCATTAAAACTGGTAAAATCGGCAAGGTTCTATGTGCAGGGACAAAACCTGGTTATTTGGAGTCCATGGAGTGGTTTGGATCCTGAAGATGATAATAATATCAGTCTTGCAGAATTCCCCAATCCAAAAGCCATCGTAGTTGGTATTGACATCAATTTTTAATGAACCCTAACTAAAGTAAAATGAAACGTAACAAAATAATCATAGCCGCGGTACTATCGGCCTCTGTTGCCCTGTCATCGTGCAAGAAATTGCTCACGGTGCCGGAAACAGACCTTATCGCGGGTGAAACAGCATTGAGTACCGTAACCTATGCTGAGCAGGCAGTCATCGGTATCTATGCTGCAATGAACGTGGAAATGAATATACTTCTTAACGCCACGTTTGCCGATGAAGTAGCCAAATCCGAATTCTACAACGCCGTAACGACCCATGAATGGCAGTATGGGCCGGCCGACGTAGGACTGAGAGATAATTTTACGGGCATCGCCATTCATTACAGGATAGTGAACAGGGCAAACGTGCTTCTTGCTGCTTTGCCCAACTCCGATTCTACCAAAGTTGGCGATGAAGTAAAAAGAGTTCGTCTTAAGGGGGAAGCATTGTTCCTCCGTGCTTATGCCCATTTTGAAGCATTCCGTTACTATTGCAACAATTATGATCCCGCCGGGTTAGCCATGCCTTATATGGAAGCTTCGTCGCTTGATCCTACTCCGCGTATCAAGATGGATGTATTCTTCCAGAAACTGAATGCAGATCTCGTTGCGGCCAAGGCTCTCCTGCCAAATGATTTCAATGATCTTGACAGGGTAAACCGCGTTATGGTTGCCGGTTTGCAGGCAAGAGTAGCTCTTTACATGAGAGACTGGGTTGCCGCTGAAAACTTTGCAACTGAATATATCAATGCTGTACCATTGGCAACAATGGCACAGTTCCCTGGCATTTGGACTGATGCCAACTCTGCTGAGCAGGCTTTCCGTTTAAAAAGAACAGCTACTATCGGCGGACGTATTGGCTCCCTGTTCCGTGGTACATCATCTTCCGCTACTGGCGGAGGTATAGGCCTCGTGACCTGGAAACCTTCTGAAAAACTTTGGAGCAGCTATGACCAGGTAAATGATATTCGTTTTGCAGCTTATCTCAAAAACGAACCGATCCTCGCAGGTGCCAATCGTCCCTCCAGGTTGATCCAGAAATATGCAGGTACTGGTTATGCTACACCGAATGAGAATGTTGCGTGGGGCAAGGTTTTCAGAACGGGTGAAGCTTACCTGATCCGTGCAGAAGCAAGGGCAGAACAAAATAAATTTACTGGCGCCAACAGCGCAGAAAGCGATGTCAACGCACTCCGTGCAGCCAGGATCACCGGTTATGTGAACGTAACCTTTGCTTCAAAGCAGGACGCGATTGATAATATCATGCTTGAGCGATTTAAAGAGTTGCCTTTTGAAGGTCATCGTTTCTTTGATCTGAAAAGAAGGGGCTTGCCGGTTACACGTTTAGCCGCCGATGCGCCTAGCGCTCAAGGGACCACTCTTGCTGCTGGCAATTTCCGGTTTGTACTTCCAATTCCACTGCCGGAAATAACAACCAACCCGGCGATGGTTCAAAACCCGGGATATAATTAAGCTGAAATTCAGAAATGCTTATAAAAAAACCGTCGTGCATGTCGCGACGGTTTTTTTTGTGATATATCGAAGTCTTGGTCGACTAAAAGCCCACAGAGAGCCACAGAGAATACACAGAGGACCGCTGAGATAGAATTGAATGAGATTGTTGTGTGAAAAATTCAATAGCAAGAACCGACTCTGCCGCTTTACCCTAATAATCCCGAATCACTCACTACTCAACTCCCGATAGCTATCGGGACACCATTCACCATCATTTCAACACTTCGCTCAATTTAGCTTCCAATCCCGGTCCTCTCAAACGCTCAGCGATCACTTTTCCTTCCGGATCAACCAATATGTTGTATGGAATTCCAACCACCCCAAAATCATACATGCCCACTACCGCGCTTTCCCATCCCTTGAGATCGCTTACATGGGTCCATGTAAGATGATCTTTCATTACAGCATTAAGCCATTTATCCTTATCGCCGGGGTTGTCCAGTGAAACTCCAAGGATCGCAAAATTTTTATCCTTGAATTTATTATAGGCCTGTACAACATTGGGATTTTCCTCGCGGCAGGGTCTGCACCAGCTTGCCCAAAAATCCACTAACACATACTTACCCCTGAACGAACTTAGCTTTATTTGCTTCCCGGAAGGATCAGGAAGGGAAAAATCAGGCGCCTCTTTTCCTACCCATTTCGATTCCATGGATTTTTTCATGGATGCCAGCTGCTGATCGATCCCGGTCTTTACTGCCTTCAGGCGTTCATGTGAAGGGAAGCGAAGGGCTGCCTCTGTCATCAGTTGATCCACCTGCTCGATATCGATGGCCGTCAGTCCAAACCCGGGTTCATTGGCTGTGGATTGATAATATCCCAGTTCAAAAAGAAACAAAGCAGGATTATTTGCTTTTTTTACAGCGTTCACTGAAAAATCCAGGATATGATCAGCTACTGCCTTTCTTTCCGTGAGCAATTGCGAAATAGTGCTGTCGTCAGGATTTATTTTGTGGAGACTATCCGCCTTTTGCATAATAACATAAATCTTCTGCAGTTCACCATTGAATGCATACATAAAATCTTTCATCTCCTGGCTCACAGGCGAACCCTTCACGTCATATTTCTCGGCAACCTCGTTATTTTCCTTACTCAAATCTATGTTAAGCGTCATTTTGGGTACATCATTGATCACCGCCGCCAAAGGAAACCTATTCTGATCCAGGCGAAGATTATACACCATTGATTCTTTAGAGTCGGCAGCCAACTTGTAAGTCCCATTTTTTGCCAACGCGAATGAATCGACGATTGTTCCCGAAGTGCCTCCTGCCGGGACCGCTTCGAGGTAAACAATCTTTGCAGTACTGTTTGCTATCGTACCGCTTATTTCAAATGTTTTTTTGGAGTCTTCGTTCTTGCAGGCGACGAAAATAATCGCTACTATCCCATATATCCAACCCTGCATTGTTAAACGTTTTATCATTTGTCATTTAATTTTTAAAGTCTTTATGAGCTTAGTTTTTTCAGTAATATTTCGTTTGTAACTTTCGGATCAGCTTTTCCTTTCGATTGCTTCATTACCTCACCTACAAACAGCGATAGCAGTCCTTTCTTTCCTTTTTTATATTCGGTTACTTTATCGGCATATTTCTCCAGTACACTGTTGATCACAGGTTCGATCGCGGATACATCGGACTGTTGAATAAGGTTTTGGTCAGCGGCTGCCTGGCCCGGATCGGCAGTAGGGTGTTCCAGCAAATAAGAAAACAATTTCGTGGACGCAGTTGAAAAACTCAGCTTATTCTCATCGATCAATTTTATTAAAGCTGCTACCTGGGTAGCTGCTAACGGGAAATCGTGTATCTCTTTATTGTTTTCGTTAAGCCAGGATTTGACAGGGCCTGTTAACCAGTTAGCGGCCGCTTTATAATTATTCGTGTGATGAATGATCATTTCGAAATAATCGGAGAACTCCCGGTCTTCGCTCAACAATCTCGCATCATATTCGGGAAGCAAAAACTGCCCTGTATATTTCTTTATTCTTTCGTCCTGCAAAGCTGGTATTGTTTTTTGTACCGCCTCAATGAATTCATCCTGGATTTGAAATGGAGTAAGATCAGGATCAGCAAAATAACGATAATCATCGGCGTCTTCTTTATCTCTTATTGCGAACGTGGTGCCATTACCGGCATCAAAACTTCTCGTCTGCTGAATAACCTCCTCTCCTTTTTCCAGCAGACCGATCAGGCGCTGGGATTCGAATTCGATGGCTCTTTTGACATTGCGGATCGAATTCAGGTTTTTTACTTCCACTTTTGTTCCCAGCTTTTTTTCACCCTTTTTGCGTACTGATACATTTGCATCACAACGGAGGCTCCCTTCTTCCATATTACCATCACATATTTCCAGGTAACGGACCAATTTCCTGATTTCGCTTATATACGCAAAAGCTTCTTCGGCAGTTCTAATGTCCGGTTCGCTTACGATCTCTATTAATGGGGTGCCTGCGCGGTTATAATCAATACAGGTATTTTGCGGATCTGCATCATGAATGCTTTTACCGGCGTCCTCCTCCAGGTGAATCCGGTTTAGCCTTATCTTTTTATCTTCTTCACCGACACGGATCTGAATGTATCCGCCCTTGCAGATAGGAGTAGTATGTTGCGAGATTTGATACCCTTTGGGCAGGTCAGGATAAAAATAATTTTTGCGGGCAAAATAGTTGCGCTTTTCAATTTCGCATCCGCAGGCAAGACCCATCTTAACCGCGTATTCAATTGCTTTCCTGTTCATCTTTGGCAGAGTACCCGGATGTGCAAGGGTGACCGGGCTTACATGCGTATTCGGTTCGGCTCCAAAAGCCGTACTGTCGCCGCAAAACAGTTTACTTTTTGTCAGTAAACGGGCATGTACTTCTAATCCTACGACTATTTCATATGTATTGGGATCACTCATGATTCAAGCTGGCAAAAATAGCTCATTTTACCCGGTATACTCTCGCTACGACGTCAAGACGCAACGGAT
>DASSFT010000155.1:0-3545 GCA_035694045.1 Chitinophagaceae bacterium | reverse complement strand
GTTCAGCGGATTGATTCGGCCGGTATATTTTATTATGTCAATGCAGGTTCAACCAAGCAAAAGGGTGTAGAGTCATATGTTTCATATGAGCTGATCGGCAACCCCCGTCATTTTATTAATTCCGCCAAATTGTGGATGAGCCATACCCTTCATGATTTTCACTATGGGAGTTTCAAGCAGTTGTCGGCTGATTATTCCGGGAAATTGCTTCCCGCAGTGCCCCCAACAGCCGTAATTGCAGGGTTCGACCTGTCAACAAAAGCCGGTCTTTACCTGAATGTAACTTATAATTATTCAGACCCGGTTGCTTTGAACGATGCCAATACTGCTTATGCCACCTCGTATAATCTTCTCGGCGGAAGAATTGGTTACCGGAAAGTCTTTCATTCAAAATTCAGGACCGAGATATTTATAGCTGGGGATAATTTATTTGACACCCGCTACAGCCTCGGCAACGACATTAATGCAGCTGCCGGTCGCTATTTTAATTCTGCGCCGGGAAGGAATTTTAGTGCTGGGGTGTCCTTGCAATGGATAAAAAAGCCACATTAGACGATACGGGATACTAGATGCTGGATAGCATCCTACGTAACGACCAGTTTCCTGCATCTAGCATCCAGCATCCGTTTCTTTAATTACGAGCAGCATCCTAGTTATTTGCTGCCCCATTATCAATCCAGCATACGATCGCATTTATTTGCGTGGCCGACAAACGGCCATCCTTCGGCATAGTTCCGTTTATCACGGCTGACCGTATCAACGTCCTGGCATTAAACACTTGCTGAAAACTGGTTAATGGCCCCGGTCCGTTATTGCTTCCGGCAGCATGACAATTTGAACCTACTGTACATGTTGATTGAATGATCGGGTTGACATCCGTCATAAACGACTTTGCTCCACCGCTGCAATCTATAGATGCAACCATTCCACTGCTGCCTTTGCTGCAGGCTATTGCAACGACTGCAACGATACCGGCCAGGTACATAATTCTTTTTTTCATAATGATCTTTTAATAGTACAATAAGGTCCTTAGCAGCATTGAGGTAGATAAGAAATAAGGAGTAATGGTTAAACATCGAACATACTCCTAACGTAAAAAACTGTGACAGGGGTTGGGAAAAGATGTTAAAGAAATGCTGGAATGTGTGGCCGACAATTATGTGACAAAAGAATTAGAAATATGCGATCCCGGATTTCGTGCTTCTAGTTTCGTACTTATTCCTGGTACACTTCTCTTCTCTCCCCTACCTGTTGCCTCCACATAGAGTAATAAAGTCCTTTTTGCTGCAGCAGTTCATCGTGCGTTCCCGTTTCCGATATCCTTCCCTTCTCCAATACATAGATAATATCGGCGTGCATGATGGTGGAAAGGCGATGCGCAATCAATATCGTCATCTGTTCGCGGTTGGAAGATATCTTCCGGATAGTGTTAGTAATTTCTTGTTCTGTCAGCGAATCCAATGCGGAAGTGGCCTCATCGAAAATGAGTAACTGCGGTTGGCGCAGCAGTGCTCTTGCAATGGACAGCCTTTGCTTTTCACCACCGGACAGCTTCATACCATTTTCACCCAAAATGGTATTCAATCCATGAGAGGCTTTGGCGATCAAACCCGTTGCCGATGCCTTCTGTATTGCATCGTTGATCTCTTCATCAGTAGCGGCGGGTTTTACAAAAAGCAGGTTATCCTTTATCGAGCCCGCATATAGCTGCGTGTCCTGTGTCACAAAACCGATCTGTCTTCGCAGCGGGTTGTAACGGGTGCGCGTTGAAAGTACATCATTGAAATAAATGGCCCCGCTTACCGGCGAATACAATCCTACCAATAGTTTTACCAGCGTTGACTTACCGGAACCGGATGGCCCCGCAAAGGCAATGGTCTGCCCAGTATGTATCGAGAAAGATATATTATCAATTGCATTATATCCCGCTGTCTTGTGTCGAAATACTACATTTTCGAAACGAAGGCTTTCCAGTTTACCGATCTCGATCGCATTATCAGGACGGCTTTCGATAGGCCTGTTCATCAGTTTATCGAAATTCTTTAGAGAAGCATCCGCCTCCCGGTAAAGAATGATCATATTACCCAGGTCCTGCAATGGTGTGAATATAGCTGTAGATATAAACTGCATCGCTATCAGTTCACCTGTGCTCAGCACCTTATGAAAGATCAGCCACAACAGGATGAATAAGATCGATTGTTTCAGCAGGTTAAGCATGTTTCCCTGCAAAAAAGAAAGAAGGCTCACCTTCTTTGCCTTCAGCATTTCCAGGTGGAAGATCTTGAGCGTTTGTTCATTCAGTCGCCTGATTTCCGGGAAAGTAAGGCCGAGGCTCTTCACCAGCTCGATATTGCGAAGACTCTCGGTGATCACACCCGCCTGCCTGTCCGTTTCACGATTGATGGAGCGTTGTATGCTCTTGATCCTTTTTGAAACTAAACCGGTAAGCGAACCCAGCAATAGAACGCCAACGAAGAATACGGGAACCAGCAGCCAGTTCCTGTTCAGGCTGTACCACAGCAAAAATCCGACGCCCACCAACGAAGAAAAAAGTACGTTGATGAATGAATTGATAAAGCGTTCGGCGTCCGTCTTTACTTTTTGCAAAACGGAAAGCGTAGTACCGCTGCGACTCTCTTCAAATTCCTGGAAAGATAATCGTAGTGTTTGTTTTAACCCGTCGTTGAATATTTGCATTCCGAATCGGGCCACTGCTTTACGGGAGATATATTCCTGCCCGGCCTTCGCCAGTTTGGATAGTAACGCGATACCAAGCGCCACCAATAGCCAATATATCACCTGCCTGATCAATTCATCCTGTGGCAGGTTGTTCTTGTTGGTAGCATATTGATCGATGATCTTTCCGAAGATCACGGGATCAATAAGATTGAGCAATTGGGCGGAGCCGGCCAACAGGAGCGAGAAAAATATCAGGGCCCGGTGCGGCGCGAGGTATTTCCACAATATTTTCATTCCTGTTATTGTTCAAATAATATGCCCCGGGTCATTCATGACGATCTTTCGTTGCTTATTTACACTTTGTTGAAAACTCTTCATGCAAACAAAACTTCTATCCCTACATTTGCAGCGATTTGGTTTGCCGACGATCAATGTCGGCATTAAAAGGGAAACCGGTGAAATTCCGGTGCTATCCCCGTAGCTGTAAGACCCCTAACCCCCAGAACGGGGGAATTAGGAAATCTAATTCTTCACTGCCACTGTCTAAAAAACGGGAAGGCGATTAGATTGGGTCAAGCCAGAAGACCTGCCAGATCCAAACAACATTTATGCTTTCGGGTGAAAGGCTTGAAATGTAAAAGTCACTTGACGTTTATATTTCTATCACTTTTTATTTTCCGGAAGCAGTCACTAAAAAATTTTTCAGTTATGAAAAAGAAAATTTTTATTGTGGCTGCTGTTATCGCAAGCAGCCGAATTTTGGGCCAACAGCCCGATTCTACGTCGAATGACGAATTACCAGGTGTCATTCTCACGGCAACTAAATTCCCAAGCAAACAATCCCAAACCGGTAAGGTGTTGACGGT
>DASSFT010000154.1:0-3904 GCA_035694045.1 Chitinophagaceae bacterium | reverse complement strand
CTTGTAGCTTTTTATTAAAACCTAATGCGATAAAGGTAACCTTAGTTTTTAAACGCATTCCCAATATATCCTCCAATTTCCATCATCCACGCAATACCCAGGTGCACCATCAACCCTCCGAGGATCGAACGAGTATGGTATACAATTATCCCCAGGATCATACCGCCGAAATAGGAGCTGATGCATTCACCCAGCGGTTTACCGAAATGAATAGTACAATAGAAACAAGCCATAGGCAGGATGGCATATTTACCGGCCCATTTCACAAACGCAATTATTAGAAAACCCCGGAAAAACAATTCTATAGTAATAAAATCACTCCCATACGATAATTCGAAAATCAGTTTTTGCCACCACGTTAACTTGTTGACTACAGAGACATCCGTTATCACTTTCAACTTCGGGTACATAGCCAGGAAATCCGGCTGCGTGGAAGCGGCAGTAATTAGCGGAATCATAATCAGCAACATTAGCAGGTAGGGACGCCAGTTCATATTCCTTGTTTTGATACCATAAAATGGCTGATCGGCATCAAAGATTTTCCAGACGATAAACAGGATGGCTGCGGTGAGCACCAGGAGGAACGGCCAGTAGAGGACATGGTCCCAGAAATTGGCAATCGTCCAGACCTTTGAAATGTGAAAGCTGGGATTTAAAGCGACTTTAAAAGAAAAGATAAGGGGAGCAATGACCAATAGAATGACAAACCTTGCCTGAAGAAAATAGTTCCTGCCCGTAACTAAACAGGTAATAACATATGGCAGGCCAAAAGCAGTTGTGAAAATCACGGCCCGGCCTAAAAAGCTGGATAAGAACCTTTCATGGTTGCTGATCTGCCTGTCGATACCAAAATAATAATTTGACCAGATGAGCAGGCCGGTAAGGATAGATATAATGGCTAAAACCCGCTTATCCGTCTCGTAAAACCACCATTTTATATACCCGATTATCGTTTTCATCCCGCCTTTAGAGTAAATATTTTTACTGTCCATTAAACTTTCCTGCGCCTTTCGCATCCAAAATTGCGTTAATATTCCTCATAACCCTAAAAGTATAGCCATGAAGTTAATTTCCATCAATCGCATAATCTTAGCTGCCTGTTTTGTGCTGGTTGCAGCTTTGTATTCGTGCCAGAAAGAAAACAATTCCAATTCCAATCAAACGGTAACGGAAGAAGAAGCCGCTACCTATTCCGATGAATCCACCCAGGCAGAAGCAAGTTTCGACGATATCGAAGATATCGGCATGCAGGCTGCCCAGGAAGAAGCTGTCACCAGTTCCGGTGCCCGCGTATTCCCTTTTCTTCATTTGCGGTTGAGACTGGGGCCCTGTGCCGTCATTACTGTATCACCGAGTGACAGCACTTATCCCAAAACAGTTACTATTGATTTTCCCGGCGACGGTTGCTGGTGTGCAGATGGTAAACATCGTAAAGGAACGATCACGCTTTTTTTCACAGGACCTATTCGCCATCCCGGTTCTGTTGTTACGATCACTTTAACGAACTTCTATCTTAACCGTGCTCACATAGAAGGTACAAAAACGATCAGCAACCTGAGTGAAAATGGTGCCGTCAAATTCACCGTGCAGGTGACTGGTGGTAAGGTGACCTTCCCGAATGGCAGAGGTTACCGCTATGATGGGTTGAAATATGTAGCCCAGATTGAAGGCTCAACGACCAATGATGTGGTTGATGATGTGTACAAGATCGAAGGCCGTTCAAAAACACAGTTCAACAACGGTCTTACCATTAACCTGAACACAGAAACCCCATTGATCAAAAAAGTTGCCTGCGACTGGATAAGCAACGGTACACTGAAGATCAAAATCAATAACAGGGTCTTGTTCCTTGATTATGGTGCCCCCAGTAATGGCGATTGCGACAACAAAGCCCTGCTGACCTGGAATAATGGTAATGGTCATCGTTTGATTACCCTTCCCTAGACATAAATATAAAACCGTATCCTCGGGGATTACAGCCTGTTGCCATGCAACAGGCTTTTTTATATTTGCGTATGCGTTGTGCACTAATCATGGTCGTTGTACTGGTCTATACTTCCTGTAAACAGATTACTGGCGCCGAAAAAAAACACCGGGATCTCCAGGGCAACTGGTTAATCACGTCTCCCGACCATAAACTAAAAAATAACCGGCAGGAGATAATATACAGCAAGATCCAGGATTCCAGCGTAGAACTGATCAGCCTGAAATTAATCTCCCTTTCGGAAAAAGGCGTTTTTCGGCAAATGGATAGCGTGGAGAAAAGAGGTAAATGGGGTATGAGCACGGATAACGTGGTCTTTATTGAAAATGGGGGCAAAGGCTTTGATAATTTCAATGCCCGGTTTACGAGCTATAAAGATGGTTTGTTGGAGCTGACCGAATTTGTAGAAGCCGAAGATGAAAAGATTGAATTGGTTTGGAGCCTTAAAAAAGTAAGTGATAAGTTCTCATCGAAACTTTTTGATGATGAAAATAACAAATGGAGAATACGACCCACCCACCGGGAAACCGAAGGGCAGATAAAACAACGTTTATCGGATATGCTCCGCTACTATTCCGATTACTATTCGCTGGTGACAGAGGAGTCGAGTTTTTTTGTCACTACCCGGGTCTTTCTCCCGTTTAAATTCTACCAGCATGGGATGGGAATAAAACCTTTCGATGAGGAAAGTTATTTTGTCCGGTTATTTTACGATAAAGCTCAGGCTGAACAGGCCTGGAAATACCTGAAACTGATGATGTCTGCATTAAGACACGATTTTCCCAAGCGGGAAGATTTTCTCCAGGAATATGCGGCATTCATGGAAACGATGTCGGAAAAGATCAAGGATCTTTAATGTTTGTTAGTCGTCAACACCAATTCTTTTTCGCAGATCCTCGTCAGCCAAACTATAGACTGTTTCGATGGGTACAACAAGTTTGTCGAGCTTGCCGTTGTCAACATGCACTTTTTGTTCTTTCACAAATTCAGAGATGTCTTCGATCATTTTTATTTGGTGCTTACCGAAGGTTTCTAAAACACTTCCCTTCATGCCAATTTGAATGGCTCGCCGTGTTAATTTTCCTCCAAAGGGGTCATGATCTGGATCCCACTGAAGCCTGACTTCCTTTTGGTTCAGTTCCTCTTTCCATTGATCATGGCTTTGATAGTAGATTGAATTGAATGAGGAAAAAACGGCTGCCCGTAAGATATTTTCAAAGTCCATTTTATTTAACCAAATGGCCAGGATCCTTTCCTGATTTTCTTTAGAAGCCCAACCGCAGCGGTACATCATCCAAAGAAAGTTTGGTTTTATCCAGGACATCCGGCTGTAACTGTAATGTGGACCGCCAAAAGTTTGATTTTTCACGGCGTAGTCGGCAATCTGGTGATTGAACGCCTGGTAAACAACAATCTGATCATTCTCCTGGTAACCTAAGATGTGTTGTCCCGCTTGCGGCAAACGACTGACTGCCTCTAGGTAATGCTCTGTTTTTATTTTCATTTTATGCTCTCAACGGGCTTATTGTTGTATGTCCTCGCCAAACTGAAGTATATACCCGTTGCAATCCTTGATGGCAAATTCTCTCATGCCATACGGAAAATCCTCGATGGGGTACACGATCGTTGCCCTGTCCTTTAGGTAACCCCACCATGCGTCAGCATCGTCGGTGCGCAGGTATAAGGAGCCGGTAAACTGGGGGCCATTATAGGTTACGTGTTCATTGGGTTTGCTGAACATGATCTGTACAAAATGTTTTTCGACAACTCCCCATTGTGGATCTTCTGAAAAGTTGGCTTCATCGAAACCCAATACGGATACATAATAGTCAATCGTTGTCCTGACGTCGTCTACCCAAAGCATGGGTGTGATTTTTTGTAACTGCATAAATTCAATATTACCGGTTGCTCTTATTGGTG
>DASSFT010000153.1:0-5494 GCA_035694045.1 Chitinophagaceae bacterium | reverse complement strand
TTTTTTCATAAACAGAATATTTCAGCTTAGTAAATACAACAGATCAATAGCTACTATTCAAAACGGGGGTGGCTGTAGGTGGTAATTCCGGAATGAAATTATTTGGAATGTGAAGCCGAGACAATAGCCCAAAAGTTAGGGTATCGCTGGATACTGGATGCTAGATGCTGGATGCTGGATACTGGATAGCATCCTACTCAGAGACCAGCATCCAGTATCTATTCCTGTATTACTATAATATTCAGTCGGGAGAAAGCAACTGATAGTGTTGGCCCGCTTAAATTACTGTTACTGACCGGCACATCAATCGTATAAGTTCCGGGATTGAGCGTAATGATCTTGGTCCCTGTCACAAACGTTTTGGTCTCACCCGGGTCGATATTTCCTCTTGTATTCGCTGTGTTCAATGGCCCTCCGGAAGAAAGATAAACCTGTACAGTCATTGACGCAGTACTTCCCCCGCATGCAACACAGGTGTTTGAAGTTATCTGCGCCGCTGCATCCACGATGACTTTAGAACGTGACGTTATTACCAGTGTCAGGTTGCTCATGCCAGGTATTTCCTGGGAAGAAAGAGGATTTACAGTTAACGATCCTGCCGTTTGTTCATACTCGGTCATATTGTTGTAAAGTGCATTCAACGGATTTACCCATGAGGCGGATTGAGTAGTACCATTAGAGCGCAGCAACTGGCCACTGGAACCTTCGCTGCCATTGACCCTGAGTGCTCCAGTGACGGTGTTCATGGTGAGCTTCCAGGCGGCACCACTGTTACCAAAAAAACCAATATGCGTGTCATCTTCCATGCCCATGAACGCAGCTTCGTTATTTAGATTGTTATTTAACCAGAGTCCTGCTGAAACACTATTGGAGCCACCACTGCGCACGCGCAACCTTCCGTTTACATCCAATAAATAAGAAGGATTTGAATTGCCGATACCGATATTCCCATTACCCTTCACTCTCATTCTTTCGGTAAAGGAACCGCTGCTTCCATATCCAAATGCAATATCATCAACTGAATTAGCAGAATGTATTTGCAGCAGCCCACCCTGCACACCCAATCCGTAATGGGCACCGCTGTTTCCCCAAAGCGATATCTTATCACCGGTGGTATTTGGAAAACTAAGAGGGTAGGAAGGGGTAGAAGTGCCGATACCGACATTGCCATTTCCTTTTATTCGCATCGTTTCGGTAAACAATGCACTGCTTCCATAACCAAATGCGATATCGGCGGCGGAAGCATCCGTATGGATTTGCAGGAGGTAGGATTGCACACCGATTCCATAATCGGGCGAACTATCTCCATAGAAGGTGATCTTTTCTCCCACGCTGCTCGAAAAGCTGAGCGGGGCAATAGGGTTGAGATGACCGATGCCCACATTACCGTTTCTTAAAATAGTAAACGCATTGTTTCTTGTAAGCAAGTTGATATCTCCATTTCCCACCTGGAAGATGCGATCGAGAGGAACAGCATTAAATGGGTCGGGGTTATCTGTATCATCATTCAGGGCACCGAGCGAGACAGACCCATAGGCCTTTGCGCTGCTTCTGAACCCAAATGCCGCGGCGCCAAAGCCTGAAGCGCTACTTGAGTATCCTGCTGCAAGAGAGTAAGCTCCATTTGCTGTTGAGCCACCACCCATGGCAGTGGAAAAACCTCCATTAGCCATGTTATTGTAACCCGTAGCAAAAGAATAGTACCCGATGCTATTTTTGTTCCATTGGGTGCCGTCAACATACCCGGCGCGGAAAGCTCCTTTATCCACGTACCACATCATACGTCGACCTGCCCCACTAAGAGGAGGATTGCCCGGAGAGATGAATTCGGCTTCACCCGGTGATGCAAACAGGACCGAGCTGTCGGCAACGTGAAATCTCGCCATTGGATTGATAGTACCGATGCCCACATTCTGGGCATTTATTTTTACTACGAACGAAAAGATGAAAGACAGGGGCAGCAAAATGTTCGGTGTTTTGATCCGTGACATAACCATAGCACAAGTTTTTTTAAAACTACTTTCAGTGTAGACACCGGTCAATAGTACGTTTAGGGGAGAGCACAAATGTTAGATATTGAAAGAAGGAGATCGATGCTGGATGCTAGATACTCGATGCTAGTTGTTATGTAGGAGGCTATCCAGTATCTAGTATCCAGTATCTAGCATCCGTACTAGTGTCCTCCGAAGTATTTATTCAACGCTTCGGTGCGGTTTTGTACATGCAGCTTTTCGTAGATATTATGAATGTGCTGCTTGACAGTGTTGTTGCTGATGAATAATTGCTGCGAGATTTCTTTATATAACATTCCTTTCGACAATAATTGCAAAATATCCAGCTCTCTTTTTGTAAGCTTATAATCCTGCGTGGTATTTTCCTGGTGAAAGGCTTTTACAACCTTACGGGCAATATCGGCGCTCATGGGCGAGCCGCCACTATACAGCTCCTTTAGGGCCTCAATGATCTTTTGCGATCCGTGCTTCTTTAACATATAGCCGCTGGCGCCTGCTTTCAATGCTTCAAACACTTTTTCATCCTCCTCGTATACCGTAAACATCATGAACTGGCATGAGGAACAAAGAGGTTTTACCCTGCGGATACATTCAATCCCGCTCATGCCGGGGAGATTGATATCCATGATCACGATATCTGGCGCCAAACCCGGCAATTCTTCAGTAGCCTGTTCTGCATTAGAAAAACAACCGGTCAGCAACAGGTCTTCATCGATAGAAATAAAGCTCTGGAGTGCTTCCCTGATCTCTTTTAGGTCTTCTACTATTGCAACCTGGATGGGCATATAAATTTTATAAATTTATCTTAATGCCGGTACCTGCACAATAGTACAAAGGGGTTATTCCTGGCGCCGGTCAATTTTAATTGATATTTCCCACTACAATGGGATCGCCAGCACGACACTTGTACCGTTTTCATTTTTAAATTCTGCAGTTCCGCCGGCTTCTTTCATCCGTTTGTTGATGTTTTGTATACCATTGCTGAAAGGTCGCCTGTTTTCCCAATTAATTCCTTTCCCGTTATCGTGTATCCTGATGACCAACTTATCTGTAACCGAGATCTGTATGTTTGCTTCCGTAGCGCCAGCATGTTTTACAATATTATGCAGGCATTCCTTTATCGAAAGAAAAATATTTCTTCGTGTTTCTCCCTTGACTATACTCACAGGCACCTGGTCAGGTAACACAACTTTGCATTCAATATTGTTATTGGATAAATACTCAACGGCAAATGACCGGATATAAGAAATGATTGCTTCGAGGCTGTCATTTTTTTCATTCAATGCCCATACGATCTCATTCATCTTGTCAACCATTTCGTCGCTGAATATCGAAATTTTTTCTATGTCGGGTAAAAAGTTCTGTTGCTGTGATGACTTGAGCTTTACAATTTCACCCAGATAGCGAATCCTCGACAATCCCGATCCCAGGTCGTCATGAATATCTGTGGCAATGCGGGTCCTTTCTTTTTCCACCGCTTGTTGCTTTTCCAGCAATACACGTTGTTTCTCCAGTTGGCTTTTAAATTTCCGGTAATAATAGAGTCGAAGTATGCCGGTCAGTATCCCGATTCCTAATACAATTAACGCGACGATGGCCCACCCGCTTCGCCACCAGGGTGCTGTAATGACAAAAGATAAAGAAGTTTCTTTTTCATTCCATACTCCATCGGCGCCGGTCGATTTTATTTTAAACGTGTAATGACCGGGTGGCAACCCGGCATAGTTCACTTCATGTTTGCCGAGCCCATATATCCATTTACTTTCCACAGGCTCCAGCTTCCAGAGATATTTATTATTGTAGGGATGGGTGAAATCAAGCGCAGCGAAAGAGATCGTTATATTGTTTTGGCGGTGCGTCAGCCTTACCGGTCCGTTCACGGAATAAATTAAACTATCTGGCGATTTAAGAAAATTGATAAGCAAAGGGGGTGATTTTTTTTCATTCGCACTCCGGGATTTAATGCTGTCAGGCATTAGTACATCAATGCCCTCTGTTCCTCCCATCAATATCCAGCCATTGGATAATGCAATCGTACCATTCCTGTTATATTCCGAGTTGATAAGGCCATTGTCCTTTGAATAATTGGTAAACTCATTAGCCTGCGGATCATAACAACTCAACCCATTGCTGGTGCCCAGCCATAATTTGCCGTCGGCATCCTTTTCCATAGTATAGATCGTATTGTTGCATAGCCCATTTTCTTCGGAATACATTTTAAACTGCCCGGTTTTAAAATCGAAATGGTTCAGCCCGTATCGTGTGGCCAGCCAAAGACCTTTATTGCCGTCGGCAACAATAGCATTCACAAATTTGCTACTGATACTTTGGCGGTCTGATTCGCGGGGTAAATATTTTTTCAGTGAGCCGGTTACATAGTTTAGTTCCATCAAACCACTGCCATCGCTCCCGATCCAGAAAGTAGTATTGCCTCCTTCATAAAAACAGTTAATATGGTCCCCTGTATTAAAGCTGCGCCCGTCGCTGATTCGTTTGACCTCGTTAAAATTAACCGCCCAGAAATTTTGTTGGAAATCTTTATACAATCCAAACTGTCCCTGGCCGTTGTTAAAGGTTAAACGCGTGGAGGCATCAAAGTACTTGTAAAAGGGCTGCGAAGATCGTACCTCGGAGAATTGCGGGAACAGTTTTTTTATGGTGGCGGTATCAGCGGGGTTGAATTTAAATTCCCGTGCCGGAATTTTTTTTCGGATAGGATCAATTACAGAAGCCATTGGAGTACCGAAATAGCGCACGATGACGGTTTCATCCGGATTTTTTATAAGACCATAAATAGAAGAGTAGGGAAGTTTAAAGTTTCCGGGTTGATTAATGGCATAATTTAAAAAAAGGGATTTTCGTATACTGGCTTTCAACAGCCCGGCTTCATATAATCCTATCCAGAGATTACTGAAATTGTCGATCCGGGCATGTTTGATGATAAAATTATCGCCAATCGAAGTATTGTACAGGTTGTGGGAAAGATCGATCACCGAGTCTGTACCGGGAATATATTCAAATAGGCGGTTGCCATAACCGATCCAGATATCGCCCTGTTCATCTTCTGACATTGATTCGATGAAAACGGTGGGACCAGTAATGGAGCGATTCAACAAAAAATGTTTTTTACCTGTTTGTGTTGCCAGTAAAAATTTGTTGCCGTCCTGAATCCCATAAACGAGCTCACCCTTTTTGTTCTTATAAACAGAAGTTACCGTTTCATTTTCCCATTTCGCCTGTTGATAGAAGGCGGGTAGATTTTTAGTAAAGCTCACAGTAGCTGAATCAAAAGCTACAACACCTGTTGCCGAAGCTGCGCCGACAAGGATATTTCCCTCCTGGTCTTTGAAAAAAGGGAGGGCAAACAGGTCCGGTTTTTCGTTCGAGGCAGTATGAACGGCTACCGGGTTAAACCTGCCGGTGTTCTTGTCGACGACAAATAATCCATTGAAGAGATTCAACAATAAAAAGCGGCTGTTGGC
>DASSFT010000152.1:0-4563 GCA_035694045.1 Chitinophagaceae bacterium | reverse complement strand
ATCATCTGCCATCGAGATCTATAGTTTTATCAGTGAGAATCCTTCGAACTATTTTCTCGAAGCAATAGAAGACAGTGAAGTGCTGTGTCTTTCAAAGACCGAACTAACCAAACTCTACCAGTATCAACCAAAAATGCAAGTGATGATGCGAAATTTTTGGGAAGACGTGATCCTTAACCTGATAAACCGGTTTACGGCCCTTCAAAGAGATTCGGCGGAAAAACGATACCTGGATTTATTAAGCAAGCCTGGCTATTTGAATTCAATACCCCAGAAATATCTCGCATCTTTCATTGGCATTACTCCAACTTCACTAAGCAGGATCAGGAAGCAAATCGTCAAAAACCATTAGTTGCCTCAGGGCAATTTTTTTCATAAAAAAGGTTTCAACATTTGTACATCAATAGGAAAATAAACTTATTGCCATGTACAATCTTCCATACCACAAAGAAAAAGATCAACGCGTAATCAGGGAATTTATAGATAAGCATCCTTTTGCTTTTTTAACCGGGTGCGATGCTGATAACAGGCCTATTGCTACCCAGGTCCCGGTTTTTATTGAGGAAAAGGATGGCGGGAAATTCCTGAGCGGCCATATTATGAAAAATACAGATCATCATAAAGCCTTTTTGCATAATAAACATGTTCTAGTTGTATTTACGGGATCTCATACTTATGTGAGCGGAACCTGGTATAGCAATCCATACATTGCGTCTACCTGGAACTATATGACTGTACAGGTTAAAGGCTCTATCCGGTTCCTGGACGACGCTGCATTAGAAGACGTATTGCGAAAGACGACCCTTCATTTCGAAAACTATGATCAACAATCCACGACAATTTATGACAACCTTCCTGTCGAATTCAGGCAAAAAGTAATGCACGCGATCGTGGCCTTTGAAATTGAAGTGATTGAAATGGATACTGTTTTTAAACTGAGCCAGGACAGGGATGCCAAAAGCTATCACAATATTATTGACAAGCTCAAACAGGAGGGTCATGGTGCCCAGGTTATTGCTGCCGAAATGGAAAAAAGAAGTAAAGAGTTATTCCCGGATTACGAGGAGCAGAACTGTGAATAATCATTGATAGCGGGTGGCGGGCCGATCATTAATCAGCCTTTTTATTGCGGGTAATGGCAGGTATTTACTTACTGACATTACTAATAGCTTCACCCAGCAGATCAACTATGTCCTGCCGGATAATCCCGATCTGTTCAACTTCTTCACCTGCTCTCCAATGGTCACCATCTTTGACGAGGGTCAGCCGTTTGGTGCCTTTGGTCGATTGAAGCAGCACATCGTAGGTTCCAGTATGCAGTCCCTCCCAGGAGATGGTTTCGGCAAGAGCCGCTTTGTAAAGGACATTGTTGTGCAGGAACGTGGTCGTAAAAACCAGTGGATCGGTGGTGCCAGCGACAAGTTGGAACTCCATATATCTTTTGTTTAGACCAGAAATTAAGAAAAAACTCTCAAATATTGGTTGTCCTGTGGATGAACGGGCGGTTTTTTATATGGGGTGAAAGGTAAGAGGTGAGTGGTGAGTAGGGAAGACTCTGAGGTAAGGCAGATTGTAAGTCGTTAGTCTATAGTCGATAGTCTGGAGTTGATACTATTATCTTAGATTCCTCGCGGCCAATGAGTAATGACCATGGACTAACGACTATCGACTCCGGGCTGTCTTTGACTCAGTTATTAGTCAAAATAACTCGCTTGTAAAAAAGAGAAGCCAGTGCTTGTTTTGCCCGGCCAATTGTTCGATTTTTATTGTCCACGAGTATAAATTTGGATTTATTTGTATTCACAACCGCCAGTTCATGAGAAAGATCATTTTAATAACATTACTAGTTATTGCACAGATAATTTCGAAGGCCCAGCAAAAGGACTTCGAGGGCACCGCCGTCTATAAGATCGATGTAAAATCAAAAACACCCGGTGTCAGTGACCGTGTTTGGAAAGGCATGATTGCCTACGGCGATGAGATGACGGTCGTCATGAAGCAGGGGAATTCAAAGCAAACTTCGGGGCCGAGCGAAATATACTCCATTACGAAAGACCAGAAAGTGTATATGAAATTCAAGGGAATTGATACTTTATATTATCTGGATTATAATTCCGATACCAGTTCCGTACTCGAAGTTTTAAAACCAGACGAGAAGAAAAAGATCGCGGGATTGGATTGTAAAGCGATCACGATTAAAACCCCGTCTTCCACGAAGAAGTATTTCTATTCTCCGACTGTCTATGTAAATCCCGACTATGATAAGAATAACACGATCGGGCGGTATGATGTTTTTGCCAGGGAAACCTCGTCTTTGTATCTCGGTCTGTCCGACGACAATGAATCATACAGTATTTCACAGACCTGTACTTCATTGCAGCAACAGGCTGTAAATAACAATGAGTTTGAATTACCAAAGTTGCCGCAAAAGATTTTTACAATGGGGGCTATCAGCCAGCAACCTAGATTCAAAGGCACTGGCGGATTCATAAAATACCTGGAGTTGAACCTGGATGCAACAGTGGGAGCCAAATATCTTAGGTTGCCAAAGGGCGAAGAAAGTGTCACTCAAACTGTGATGGTACTTTTTATGATCAATGAAAATGGCCGGGTTACAAATGTCAGTGCAGCCAACAAAGACGAGGTCCATCCAAAACTTGCAGCAGAGGCTATCAGGGTTGTGAGCGCATCGCCGCCATGGATACCTGCCAGCGTGCTGGGTGAGAAAATTATTTTCTGGTATAAACAACCGGTGACCTTCGTAGCATCGAAAAGATAGCAAGGGGAGGGTGCTGCTCTTTCATGACAAGTCTCAATAGAGGAAACTTCAGACTATAATAAAATCATCGAAGCGACTCATCACAGGACGCAATTGTATAAGCAACCGTAGTTTCTTTAGATTGCGTCCGCTATTGCTACCTATTTTATTTCAACAATCGCAGCCTCGCAATGACGTGATCACGAGAGAAGGTAAAGATCCTCTGAATTGAGCACTCAACGTCAAAGTGAGAATAGGTCCCCGCCACGCAGAGTGTGTACCATCTTTGCGGGGGATGCCGGCAATCTCCGTTACTTTGAAGCATCTGTCGATATCCCGACCCAAACTTGCTGAAATAAAAACGATAAAAAATACCGCAAAGTGGTATATAATCATTTTTTGTAATTTCAAAGATAAAGTTATATTGCACATCCATTCTCCGCACCAACTTAATTCTTCTCCCGTTAGGTGACTGATTATAGCAGGTTTTATTTGTTCTTGTTTCTCTCTTTACCACCGATGGATTGAAACAAAGAAAAGCATAAGCGATCTCGAAATCCCGCTTATAGGAGATACATACAGTCAGGGCCGGTACCAGTAGTGAATGAATCGTCTTAAGTCGTTAAACCTTGATTACATGAAAAGTTATCAAACCGAATCCGGTGGTGAAATGAGCTTTGAACAATCATCGTCATCCAGCACCAAAGAATCCAAATTTTTTAACAAAGAAAGTTCCCGCCTGTTTCAGCCTCCGGCTGTATTACCTAAGCCAGTTACCGAATCACCACGCACCGAAGATATTTTCCGCCTTTTTGTTAAGCATTTTGACTATGTATATGCTCGTCCCAACGACATCATCATGATAGAAAGCTGTGATCACCTGGTAAAAGTATATGTGGGTGTGGGCGAAAAAGCAAAACTGACGTTGCGTCATAACACTCTCAAGGATTTTTTATCCAAACTGCCCTCCACTCATTTCCTTCGAATTGGTCGTTTCTGCGCTATTAACATCAAAAGGCTTACCGGAGGCAACTGCAACGAACAGGTTTTTGAATTCGATTTCAAGATCTCGGTAAAACTCAAACATTTTGTTTCGCATACCGTATTTACCAGAATTGGTATTTAAAGGTCCCTTAAGTATTTCATAGGTATTTGTTTCACGCCACGGCGCGGCGACGCGACGAAGATATCCCCGCCGAATGGCGGGACAACGAACTGTAACCTATTTTTTTTAAAACGTAGCGTCGTTGTCCCGCCATTTGGCGGGATGGCGAGAGATACTGAATGACCTCGACGTAATTTTTGTCCGTGTTCACGTAACCGACATCCCTGTTTACGTTATTCCACTTGACATGGCTTTGTTTTGTCTTTACATTGCTGCACGAATGACTATTATCCCTTTGAAGGGCGATCTCCTCTAACCACCAAACCTGCCCGGGCACTGATAAGTATTTATTTATTGGAAAAATGAATCTCTTAATTCGCCGGTTTTGTTTTTAGCTCCAAAACCATGCGGGAAGAGAATGTATTCAATCATGTTTACAATGTGATGCTGTTATGATTTTTCAGGTAATGGAGTTGATCAGGCAAAATCTTAATGCGTTCCTCGCGGCACCCGGTAGCCCCGACCCGGTCGTACTGGGAAATATTGCATTTGCCACTCCCGATAACCCGGCAACACCACTCGCCGATGAATCCGCACAGATCTATATGTCGCTGGTAAATGTAGAAGAGGAAGCCACCTTGCGCAACCGGAATGCTGTAAGGCAAACGGATATACGCCCTCTTGCCTACGTCAACCCACC
>DASSFT010000151.1:0-2615 GCA_035694045.1 Chitinophagaceae bacterium | reverse complement strand
GATGTGGAACGGCAATAATATCTATTTCCTGTCAGATCGTGGGTCCGAGTTAAGAATGAACCTCTGGAAATATGACATGGGTTCAAAAGCGTTTACCCAACTGACCTTTTTCAAGGATGATGATGTGCATTATCCTTCCATTGGCCCGGATGATATCGTTTTTGAGGCAGGCGGTAAGCTTTATCTCTACTCCATTTCTTCGGGGAAGCAAAAAGCTATCAACGTGAACGTTGTTACCGACAAAGCCATGCTCAAACCCAAGATCGAGACAGCGGATAAACTGATCCAGGCGCTTTCGATCAGTGGCGATGGCAATCGTGTTTTGATACAGGCAAGAGGTGATATTTTTTCCGTTCCCGCGGAAAACGGGTTTGTAAAAGACATCACGCGTACTTCAGGCTACGCAGAACGTTATCCTGCCTGGTCCCCCGATGGAAAATATATTGCTTACTGGAGTGACCAATCGGGTGAGTATGAATTGTGGCTGATGGAAGCAGACAAAGAAGCTCCTGCTAAAAAATTAACGAACTATGGACCCGGCTATCGCTACAGGCCTTTTTGGTCGCCCGATAGCAAGAAGATCGCCTTTATCGACAAGGCTATGAAGATAAAGATCTTTGATATCAGTACTAACCAAACCACTGATGTGGATCATGCATTACGCTACACACATGGAGGATTGAATGGATTTGTTGTAAGCTGGTCACCTGACAGTCGCTGGATGGCTTATGCCCGCGACATGGAGAACCAGCACAATGCTGTATTTATTTATGACTACCAATCGAAAAAGAACAACCAGGTGACAAATGGTTTTTATGAATGCAATACGCCGGTCTTTGACCAGGAAGGGAAATATTTATTCCTGTATACAAACCAGAATTTCAATCCTAACTATAGTGATCTTGACAACACATTCATCTATGCCAACACTACACAGATCGCAGCCATTTCTTTGAAAAAAGTAACGCCATCCATATTGGCTCCTAAGAACGATATGGTGGTGGTGAAAGAGGATGAAGCGGATAAGAAAAAAGATTCTGCTGCAAAGAAAACAGACAGTAAGGCTGTGGACATAGATTTCGACGGCATCGAACAAAGAATGGTATTGCTACCTCCTGCTGCAGGCAATTTCGGCGCACTGGCAGTTGCAAAAGGAAAGATTGTCTATATGCGCTATCCCAACACCGGTGCCCCGGATGGAAGAGGTACACTGAAATTCTTTGACCTGGATAAGAAAGAGGAAAAGACAGTGATAGATGGCGTAGACAATTTTACCATGGCCGCCAACAACCAAAAAATGCTGGTAGCCAAGTCTGGTGCATTTGCCGTTTTGAAACCGGATGAAGGCCAGAAGTTCGACAAGACCCTTCCGCTTTCGGATATGCAGGTAATGGTTGAGCCCGCACAGGAATGGAAGCAGATCTTCATGGATGTATGGCGTTTTGAAAGAGACTATTTCTATGATGCAGGCATGCATGGCGTTGACTGGAAGGAAGCCAGGACTCGTTATTTAAAAATGATGGAAGGCGCCATGACGCGCGAGGAAGCTGATTTTATCATTGGAGAACTGATCGGAGAATTGAATGCTTCCCATACATATCATGGAGGTGGAGACATCGAAATACCTAAAAACAAAGCAGTCGGCTACCTGGGGGTTGACTGGCAGGCCGAAGGTGATTACTATAAGGTAAAATCGATCATCCGGGGCGCGCCCTGGGATGCGGAAGCGCGTTCTTCGCTGGATGCACCTGGTGTAAACATCAAAGAAGGCGATTACATCCTGGCCGTGAATGGCATCCCGCTCACTTCGGCGCAAGAACCGTTTATTGCATTTACCGGTCTTGCTAATAAAACTGTTGAGCTTACTTATAATTCCACTGCATCATGGACGGGAGCCAAAACAGTAGTGGTGAAAACAATGGATGATGAGGGCCGCCTGCGCAATCTCGCCTGGATAGAAAATATGCGCAAACAGGTGGATAAAGAAACCAATGGTGAAGTAGGATATATTTATGTACCAAGCACAGGCGTGGACGGTCAAAATGAATTGATAAGGCAATTCAATGCGCAGTGGGACAAGAAAGCCCTGATCATCGATGAACGTTTCAACAATGGCGGGCAGATCCCGGATCGTTTCATTGAAATGCTAAACCGTGATCCACTGGCATTCTGGGCGATTCGTGATGGAAGTGACTGGCCCTGGCCTCCCTACGCCAATTTTGGTCCAAAGGTTATGCTGATCAATGGCTGGAGTGGTTCAGGTGGTGATGCATTCCCGGATTATTTCAGGAGAAAAAAACTGGGACCACTGATCGGTGCAAGGACCTGGGGCGGCTTGATCGGTATCAGCGGTGTACCGGGGTTGATAGATGGTGGCGGTGTTACGGTTCCTACATTCCGTATGTATAATCCAGATGGCACCTGGTTCCAGGAAGGCCATGGCGTTGACCCCGATATCGCGGTGCCAGAGGACCTGGCATTAATGGCAAAAGGTACCGATCCACAATTGGAAAGAGGTATCACCGAAATAAAAGCATTATTAAAAACTAAAACATTCAATACGCCCAAGCGGCCTTCAGTTGAGAAGCGAGGGTTCTAATTAGTTAATTATGACC
>DASSFT010000150.1:0-3093 GCA_035694045.1 Chitinophagaceae bacterium | reverse complement strand
TGGTCATCTGGACAATATCAGCAACAACATGCTGATCGGTGCGATCAATTTTTTCAATAACCAGACAGATACGGTAAAGAACCAGCTCACTGGTGATTATGGAGAAGTGCCGGCAACAGCACGTGCTTACAAAGCTTCTGGCGTCGGTAGCGTAGTGGTAGGAGATGAAAATTATGGGGAAGGCTCATCCCGTGAACATGCAGCCATGGAACCACGCCATCTCGGTGTAAGGGCGATCCTGGTAAAAAGTTTTGCCCGTATTCATGAGACCAACCTGAAGAAACAGGGTATGCTGGCATTGACTTTCGACAACAAGGAAGATTATGATAAAGTGCAGGAAGATGATAATATCGACATCAATGGGCTGGTAGGTTTTGCGCCAGGTGTGCCGTTGACAGTTGACCTGAACCACAAAGACGGAACCGTAGATACGATCACCGTGAATCATTCTTACAATGAACAGCAGATAGAATGGTTCAAGGCCGGCGGAGCGTTGAATGTGATCAGGGCAGCGTTTGCGAAGTGATTTTGATTTAATGATAAATTATAAAGCCCGCGGTTTGGTCTGCGGGTTTTTTTATAACTGACAAGCGCTTTACATAGGCTATTTTGCCCCTACAGGGCAAATTGATCATCGGAATTACTGTTTTAAACCACCGAAATACTGCCTCTCTGGGGAAAAATGAACATGTAATAAATCGCATCGAGGCAGAAAGATTTCGCAATAACCCCGTAGGGGTTGTATATCGGTAGAATCATTGTGTGTTGTTTGCCGGCGCTCCGTAGGTGCGCAATGTTGGCGATCAAAGGACGGAACGATGAACGGAGCGTCGCAACAGGCGATCATCCGTGTTGCCGTCGCTGGGAAAAATAAAATTCGTACACTGCACCCATCATCGTTGAGACTGCAAGAGCAGTAAAGTAGAAGCATTTTTCGTCAGGCATTCTTCGTCAAGCTCAGAACGCTTTTTGTTTATTCTCTTCCCCCTTCGGCGCATTCTTCACATACTTATCCAGCCACAGCTCCTGCTCAGCCAGCATCGTCAATATATTTTCGCGGCCGCGATAGCTATGCGCTTCATACGGGAGGCTGACAAATTTTACGGTGCCGCCGTGTCCCTTGATCGCATTGAACAATCTTTCGCTTTGGATTGGGAACGTGCCGGTGTTATCATCCATCTCACCATGAACCAGGAGAATTGGTGATTTTATTTTATCGGCATACATGAAAGGACTCATTTCATTGTATAGCTCGGGCGCCTGCCAGTATGTTCGGTCTTCATTCTGAAAACCAAAAGGAGTTAATGAACGATTATAGGCGCCACTGCGTGCAATGCCGGCCTTGAATAAATTTGTGTGCGCTAACAGGTTTGCGGTCATGAAAGCTCCATAGCTATGCCCGCCTACAGCTACGCGGTTGCGATCGCCAACTCCCATTTCTGCTAATTTGTTGATGGCGGCCTCGGCATTCATGCGCAATTGATCAATGAAATTGTCATTCGGCTTTTTGTCTTTGTCGGTAGCGACGATTGGCATCTCCGCATTATTCAATACAGCATATCCCTGGGTGACATAAAATACCGGTGAACCCCAGTTGAGAAGGGTAAAACGATGTTCGCTGCCACGCACCTGCGCCGCATCGGCAGCAGAATTATATTCAGCCGGGTAGGCCCAGATGAAAACAGGAAGCGGACCATCCTTTGTTTTGTCATATCCTTTCGGGAGGTAAAGATCACCGGTGAGGTCGACACCATCCTGCCGTTTGTATTTTATTTTTTCCTTGCTAACTCCTTCGAGTTGCGGATAAGGATCAGTAAAATTGGTCAGCTGACGATCTGCAATTTTTAATTTGAGATCTTTTTTCCAATAGTTGGGAACCATCTTTTCACTCTCGCGCCTGGTGATTATAGTTAATTTGATGGGATCAATCACAGCAGCTACATTTTCAAAATACCCTTCGTTGCAGCGCCAAAGGATCTCGGATTTCTTTGATGCCAGGTCGAAACTGGCGAGAAAAGGCAGATCGCCTTTTGGTGAGCTGCCGGCCGGGTTATTCAGCAATATTTTGCTGCCATTATCGATGGGGGCGATCACATCACGTCCCCATTGATTTTTTACCGTTACAGGGAAGCCTGGATTGGAATAAGCATCAGTTGTATTTCTTTCGATCAATTTCTCCATTTCCCCGGTAGAAGGATTGCAGCGATTGAGCTGGGTTTTTTGTTTGCCGGTAAGGCCTTCCGTTACCAATGCAAAATTTGCGGTACCCCAGGTGACGCCCCGCAAGCGCATCTTTGTTTTGAAAATCTGCTTGGCTTCGCCGGTAAATGGAGCCGATAATGCGTAGACGGCCTCATGGTATTCCACATCCTTTTTTATCATACCGCTATCGAGCGGCATCGACCATACTGCTGTTGCGGGTTCGTCATCTCTCCAGTCAAAACTGCGGGCTACATTTTGGAGATTATCATTGCCGCTGGGCGCCGTTTCGGCAGAAGGAAGATCCGCGAGTTGTTTCACCAACTTTCCATTCATGTCTGTAATGGTGACTGTGGAAGGAAACCCGAATGCAGGAACTGAATAAGAAAAAGGTTTTTTGAACTGGCGCAACATCATATATTTTTTATCCGGTGATATATTGATACTGCCATAGATCGCGGGCTGCCCGATTTTGGTTTCCACACCGTTGACATTTCTTACCAACTGGCTTGTGCCATAGAACTCAAATAGCTGCTCATCATAAGGACTCTTGATCAGGTCCTGGAAAGTGGGTCGGGGAGAAGCCTTGCCATAATTTTCCTGTACAGTGGGCCCTTTGGGCATTAAAGGCCTGGGCGGGGCTGCAGACGCAGGTTTTAAAGTAGCGCGATATAATAAAGTATTATCATCATACCATTGGTAAGCCCCGGCAAACACGGCATTCAACGCGGTCTTGTTCACCTTCATTACTTTTTGCGTAGCAATATCGATCACGTATAGATCGACGCGGTCCCTGGTGATCTGGGTGAAAGCGATCTTTTTTTCACCCGGGCTCCAGGTGACATTGGCGGCAAACAGGGGCGAGGGAAGACCGGTGATTTTATACTCTTTGCC
>DASSFT010000149.1:0-2742 GCA_035694045.1 Chitinophagaceae bacterium | reverse complement strand
GGAAGAATGAACATTATGCCTCCGATTATTTCGACGAACTGTACCAGTTTGCCGTCAACCTGATAAAGAAAGGACTGGCCTATGTTGATGATCTGACCGCCGAAGAAATCGCTGAAATGAAAGGTACGCCTACCGAACCTGGTAAGGATAGCCCTTATCGCAACCGGGGCGTGGAAGAGAACCTTGACCTGTTTGAGCGGATGAAGAAAGGAGAGTTCCCGGATGGTACACATACATTGCGAGCGAAAATTGACATGGCTCATACCAATATGCTTATGCGGGATCCCCTGCTTTACCGCATCAAGCATGCGCATCATCACCAGACTGGTGACAAATGGTGTATCTATCCTATGTATGATTTTGCCCACGGGCAAAGTGACAGCATTGAGAATGTGACCCATTCCATCTGTACGCTGGAATTCGTGCCTCATCGTGAACTGTACGACTGGTTGATCGAAAAACTGGAAATTTATCCTTCACACCAATATGAATTTGCCCGCAGGAACCTGTCTTATACCGTGATGAGTAAAAGAAAGCTTCTCCAGCTTGTCAACGAAAAATACGTAGATGGTTGGGACGATCCACGCATGCCAACCATAAGCGGAATGCGTCGCCGGGGGTATACGCCTGAAAGCATTCGTGATTTTTGCGACAGGGTAGGGATCGCCAAGCGCGAAAACCTGACCGACCTGGGATTGCTGGAATTCTGTGTGCGTGAACATTTGAATAAAGTGGCTCTGAGAAGAATGGTAGTGTTTGATCCTTTGAAAATAGTACTGACTAATTATAATGAAAAGCCCGGTGAGGCCGAAATGCTGACCAGTGAAAACAATCCCGAAAGTGAAACGATGACTCATCGGGATATACCATTCGGAAAAGAGTTATACATTGAGCGGGAAGATTTCATGGAAAACCCGCCGAAAAAATTCTTCCGGCTTGCACCTGGTAAAATGGTGCGATTGAAGAGCGCCTATATCATCCGGTGCGATGAAGTGATCAAAGATGCCAAGGGCCATATTACAGGGTTGCATTGCTCTTATATTCCCGAAAGCCAGAGTGGCAACGATACATCGGGCATAAGCGTAAAAGGGACCTTGCACTGGGTCAGCGTCAAACATGCCATCACCGCAGAACTTAGATTGTACGACCGTTTATTCAAAGTAGAAGATCCCTCAAAAGAGGAGGGAGATTTTAAGGAATACATTAATCCTGATTCGCTGCAAACAATAAAAGCGGTCTTTGCAGAGCCGGCTTTAAAGAATGCTAAGTTCGATGAGCGGTACCAGTTTTTGCGTAAAGGATATTTTACCCTGGACAGGGATTCCAGCACAAGCGGTATGATCTTCAACCGCACGGTAACCTTGAAAGACAGCTGGAAAGCCGGCGATTCAAAAGGGAATTGAAAGAATTCTAAATTATCTGTGAAGAAGAGGTGGACACTACCTGCAATGCCTCTTTTGGTTTATCTTTATCCATATGAAGAAAATCCTCGTCGTATTGGTGGCGCTCGTCTCTTTCTCTTTTATCAGCGCCGACAATCCTTTGAAAAATACAAAATGGGATGGCGGCAATGGGCTGGTGGTTTATTTTACAGCATCGGATACCGTCAAGCTGCTGATGAATGACGAGTTTCTTACTTCCGCGCAGTATAAGGTAAAGGATAGTGTACTTACCTGGCGAGATTTCGTCCCGGGCGCGGGTTCCTGCGATACCGCCATCCGCGGCACTTATGTTTACCGCATAAAGGACAGTATATTGACCTTCCGTCCACTTTCAGATCGTTGCGAGGTGCGGGCAAATGTGATACAAACCCTGGTGCTTATCAGGAAATAAAATCGAACAATGACCAGGTTCTTTATTCGCCTTAAGGGATGGCAACTTACCGTATTAATGATGGCTGCATTTTTCATTCCCGTATTGATTTTTATAGGACAGTTAATCTCTGAACTATCTCGCGAATCAAAACCTGCAGAAGATATCGTCAGGTGGTTCTTGCGTGCCGCAGGTATGGCCACTTTTTTGCAGGTACTCGTGAATTTTGCCTGGCAGAGGACCACATCTTCGTACCTGTTCGGTCTTTTACGTGATAAAGACAATGAAGACTATACCCGGTTAAACTGGTTTCTTTTTTTCACTCTTATTTATGGCCTGACAATCGCCACTTTCTTTTTCACCGGTTACGTTTTTTATTTTTTTTACTATGTGTTGAATCATACCTGGGTGGTGTTTCCATTTTTGTTGCTGATTATCGGAGGCCTTTTTTTTGTCCGCAAAGGTTTTGCTTTTACCTACAAGGCTTCCGAGGCATTATTAAATGATACTTCCTACAAATCAATCAGGGTCGACTGGTTCTCAATAGTGTTTTTTCGGCCTTTTGTACTTCAAAACCGTATCAGGCAGGTGTACCTGAAATACGGGGACAGTACACTCGACTAGCAACATACGGATGATAATTAAGTGTAAACCGAAACTCATTGTAGTAAGAGAGCCACACGGGCGTAGTTGCAATAAGTACCTTCGAATCATCAATTATCTATTGTTTTCCCCTACCTGTCGATACTATATTTGCATTGTCAGTGAACGGAAAAATACAATATCCTAGAAACTAATTACCAGAATCCCAGAACGAAACACAAACCCTATGATCACGTATCCATGAAAACCAATACCCGCTGATTCTCTACAGCGATCCAATCCATGAAAACCACAAAGTAAACCGTCCTTTACTTTTTTAATCATCCC
>DASSFT010000148.1:0-2577 GCA_035694045.1 Chitinophagaceae bacterium | reverse complement strand
AATCAAACGAAAGAAATGAGAATCCTGTAGAAATTCGAATTAAGAAAATCGAAACTCGAAAATCATGAATTAGCAGCTACGTGCTGGATTTCGGATTTCGTGTTTAATGGTTTCGAATTTCATCCAAACAATTCGCCTTGTTGTGTATCTGTTTTTGATTTTACCCATTCCATTTCAGTTGACTTGCTATAGTCGGCGAGTTTGGTACCGACGGTACGATAACCCGTTACTTCCGCGATCTTAGCAATCTTCAACTTGCCTTTCCTGATCTGGGCACCCCTACCCTGCTGCATGGCCAGCACAGGCTCTTCAGCGGTCGTTACCGCCTCTACATAATTGCCATCTCCTTCCTTAATGAACAGGAATTTTGTCTTTAACGTAGTTGTTTCGATCTTGAACCGCTTAACCATGAACTGTTTCTTATCCATATCTGCATAAACAGCGGTGATGATTTTTTCGGGATTAAACTTTTCGATAAATATTACATTTTCCGAATCCAGCTTTTGTGTCAGCTCCTGGTCGGTCACTTCGTAGTTCCCATTGGCATATACCACGAGTATTTTATCATCTCCATCAAAGGAACCGAGGAACTGGCCCTTCTCATCGACATTCAACCTGCCAAACTGGTCATCATACCACAATTTCTTACCGGCAATGGTGGACACACCGGCTTCCTTCAGCCTGACTGACTTGATGGGATACTTGGTGACAGTATTACCCATGCTCCCGCGATTCTTAATCTCCAGTTCCGTGAAATTGAAATCAAACTCTTTTTTGTGGGCAGAGCTACTGGGACTTAAAGTTATCTTCACTATTTCCGCTTCGCCATTTGGATTTATACTGAGGTAGTGGACCTTGCTTCCTTCTGTACCCTTTGTCAGGCTGTATTCTTTATCTCTTGTTACACCCGTTACATTAAACCGTTTTGCAAAGCTTTTTCCACCCCGGCCGTCAGCATAGATCATGTTGTAAGTGGTGCGTTCGTCATTTCGTTTAAAAACAGCAGCATGTAATATATCCTTACCGATAAAGACCTTGTCCGTCACTTTCACCACTTTCATTACCCCGTTTTTGGCAAAGGCGATGATGTCGTCAAAATCGGAACAATCAAAAAGAAATTCATCTTTCTTTAGACCCGTGCCGATAAAACCTTCTTCACGGTTTACATAGAGCTTCGTATTGGCAATGGCTACATGTTTGGCTTCGATCACCTCGAACTGCCTGATCTCCGTTTTTCTTTCGCGGTCCTTGCCGTACTTCTTCAACAGGTTTTCATAATAAGCGACAGCATAATCGACCAGGTTATTGAGATCGTGTTTTACCTGTTTGATGTCCGCTTCCAGTCCTTTGATCTGGTCATTGAGTTCTTCAATGTCCAGTTTGTAAATGCGGCGGACAGGTTTCTCTGTCAGTTTGATGATGTCTTCTCTTGTAATTGCCCTTTTCAATTGCTTTTTAAATGGCACAAAGGCTTTATCAATAGCTTCAAGTACCTTGTCCCAGGTCTCGTGCTTCTTCTCCAGTTCTTTATAGATCTTTTCCTCGAAGAATATCTTCTCCAATGAAGTATAGTGCCATTTTTCCTGCAACTCACCAAGCCGGATCTTCAATTCCTGTTCGAGGAGGTCCTTTGACCTGTCAACAGAGATTTTCAGAAGTTCATTGACACCGAGAAACTGTGGTTTCTCCCCAACGATCACACAGGCATTTGGGGAAATAGATATTTCACAATCAGTAAACTTGTACAGGGCATCGATCGTGATATCAGGAGAAATACCAGGCGCCAGGTCAATTATTATTTCAATGTTCGCAGCCGTGGTATCAGTTACTTTCTTGATCTTGATCTTTCCCTGGTCATTCGCCTTTACAATGGAATCCATTAATTGCGTAGTCGTGACGCCATAGGGAACTGAGCGGATAACGAGTGTTTTTTTGTCAAACTCTTCGATCTGCGCTCTCACTTTTACTTTGCCGCCCCGTTTTCCCTGGTTATAATCGGCTATGTCGATCATTCCACCGGTCATAAAATCCGGGTACAATTCAAAACGTTTGCCACGCAGGTATTTTACGGCTGCTTCGATCAGTTCAATGAAATTATGTGGCAGGATCTTCGTTGACAAACCTACGGCAATGCCATCTGCGCCGTGTGCCAGTAGCAACGGAAATTTCATGGGGAGCGTGACGGGTTCATTCTTTCTGCCGTCATAACTAAGTTGCCATTCCGTTGTCTTACTATTAAAAGCGACTTCAAGAGCAAATTTGCTTAAGCGTGCTTCAATATAACGGGGTGCTGCCGCATCGTCGCCGGTTCTTACATCGCCCCAGTTTCCCTGGGTTTCAATTAAAAGGTCCTTCTGTCCCATATTGACCAATGCATCGCCGATGCTGGCATCACCATGCGGATGATATTGCATTGCCTGGCCGATGATATTGGCCACTTTATTAAAGCGCCCGTCATCCATTTCCTTCATGGCATGAAGGATACGCCGCTGTACGGGTTTTAGTCCATCTTCTATGGCGGGCACTGCTCTCTCCAGAATTACATAGGATGCGTAATCGAGGAACCAGGTCTTATAC
>DASSFT010000147.1:0-5873 GCA_035694045.1 Chitinophagaceae bacterium | reverse complement strand
TCGGGGCCACTGGTGCAGAAGATACCAAACTTGGATACTATAATGGACCCCGTGTAAATGGTAATGGTAACAGTAGTGTCAATCCCCTCGTCACTTACTTTTATTTGTTTGATTCAACGGATAAGAGAAGAGACGTTACTATCGCTCCCTATTTTGTAGGGCCCGACGGGATTACCAAAATCAGCCCGGGAGCACAATTAGCAACGGTGTTAAATGATGGCAAATACAGAAGAGATTGGACATCTAACCCCGCTATGGCTCCTACAAGTGCGGTTCAATACCTCGGGTTGAAATGGCAGATCCTTCGTTACGCTGATGTCTTGTTGATGTTTGCTGAGGCCGAGAATGAATTAAACGGACCAACAACTGCAGCATACAATGCTATTAATATGGTAAGGAGACGGGGATATGGAAAACCGATTTCTACAGTGGATCCAACAGTTGATATTCCTGCTGGTTTATCTAAATCAGATTTCTTCAAATATCTTGTAAGGGAAAGAGCATTGGAATTGGGAGGCGAAGGAATCAGGAAATATGATCTCATACGCTGGAATTTACTTTCCGTAGCTATTACTGAATCGCGGAGTAATCTTAACAAGATGGCCATTGCAACGGCGATGATCGCACCAACTTATATGGCACCGCCTCCTTCGTATACATTGACGAGTGCTTTACCGGTTGCTATGCTTTTGAAATCGAACTTAACGGCCGACGACGCTACGTTATTTGCAAATTCATTTTATTTCCCGGCGCCATCAGGTACCCCTACAGGTACTACAAGACTTACCTGGATTGCTTTGCCGACAACAGCTGCTCCAAGAAATTCTATAGGAACAACGGCTGCGGACCGCTTTGCTACCGGCTATGTTACAGGCAAAGGTGAATTGTTACCGATACCACAGCCCGCAAGAGATGCTAACGTTAACCTGGGCCAAAACCCGGGATATTGATAAGTTGATAAAAGAGTAACCAAACTTTTTCATAGGGCTGCTTTTCCGAGGCAGGTTGTCGAAAGACAAGCTCAACGAGGAAAGCAGCCTTATGTTTAATAGATGTACACGTTCAAAAGCTGATAATGAAAACAATTGTACTCGCAACACTGGTGAACCTGGCTTTGTTTTCCTGCAAGGCACAAAAAGAGACGTCACAAAGCACGTTTGACAAACCGCTCGCATTTCCCGGGGCAGAGGGATTTGGGAAATACACAACGGGGGGCCGCGGAGGTCAGGTCTTTATTGTTGATAACCTCAATGACAAGGGCACTGGCAGTTTCCGCCAGGCCGCTGAGGCCCGGGAAACAAGGATCATTGTTTTCGCGGTATCAGGAACCATTCACCTGGAAACGAAATTAGCTATCCGCGGCAATTGCACAATAGCAGGACAAACAGCGCCAGGAGATGGAATTTGTCTTGCCGACAATCCGGTAAGCCTTGGTGGGGATAATATCATCGTCCGCTATCTACGCTTTCGTATGGGTGACAAATACCAACGCGGCGGTATGGTAGACGGTAATGGGGGCGATGATGCCTTCGGCGGAGTAAGAAGAAAGAACATCATCATTGATCATTGCAGCATGAGCTGGAGTACAGACGAAGTTTGTTCTGTGTATGCCGGCGACAGCACCACGCTTCAATGGAATATCATCTCCGAACCGCTAAATTATTCCTATCATTTTGAGACAGGTGATAAGGACTACGAACATCACGGCTATGGAGGTATTTGGGGAGGCCGGCATTTGTCGGCACATCATAACCTTTTTGCTCATTGCAATAATCGCAACCCGCGTTTTGATGGAATAAGAAATGCTCCTGAAGAAAATTGTGATTACAGGAATAATGTGATCTACGACTGGGGTAGCAATACCATCTATGCAGGGGAAGGAGGTAATTATAATATTGTCAACAATTATTTTAAATACGGTCCCTCAACTTCCGGCAGCGTAAAGTTCCGGGTTGTAAATCCCGGTAAAAGAGAAAATCCATTCATTCCATTTGGCAAATGGTATGTAAGCGGGAACTATGTGGATAATGCACCAGAAGTGTCCGACGACAATCTCAAAGGAGTTCACATGGGTAACAGTGGAACTGAAGAAGATAAAAAACAAACTGTGATCGATAACCCGCATCCTGCTGAAGCTATCCCGGTGCAAACCGCAAAAGATGCCTATAAAGCTGTTTTGGAAAAAGCAGGTTGCATCTTGCCCACAAGAGACACACTGGACCAACGTATCATCAATGATGTAAAGAACAGAACGGGCCGGTTTATAGATGTGCAGGGCGGTTTTCCTCATGGCACGGACTATGAATTAACTATTAGTGCCTGGCCTTACCTGAAATCATTCCCGGCTCCTGCCGATACCGATAAAGATGGGATGCCGGATGAATGGGAAAAAAAGCATGGATTAGATCCAAACGCCAGCGATGGTTCAAAATATAAACTGGATAGGTTCTATACAAATATAGAAGTGTACATAAATGATCTTTCACGTTAAGAGTTTAGTAGCGAATAACTGGAATTTAAAGACTTTGCAACTCTCACCACCCACGTCGCACCACTCATCTCACACCATCTTGGGCGTTCAGGAATGTAAGTCTTGTACCCCCTCGCGAACTCGTCTTCGCGAGGCAACAAAAGACAATCTCAAATTGGTAGCCCTTGCCGATGCGATCTCCGGTATCGATTGCGTAAATAAATGATACTTGCAACGGGATATTTGTAAATTGGCTTTTGATTTAACTCCTTAGTTTCTAACGCCTGTATCAGAATAGCTGTTTTGTGAAAATAGGGCCGGTTGCCTGGCAACATGCATCCGGTTATAGTAATAACGCGTCTGATTAAATACAATGAAAACAAGATTTTTACTGGCAAATTCGCTGATCCTGTTGTCCGTTTTTTCTTTTTTGCCCGGGAAAAAGGTCACTATCTGGCTGATTGGGGATTCAACCATGAGCAACAAGGAAACAAAAGCCTATCCTGAAACAGGCTGGGGAATGCCATTTGCTTTTTTCTGGGATTCCACCGTGAAGGTTGACAACAGGGCCATGAACGGTCGAAGCACCCGTACGTTTATGGAGGAAAAAAGATGGGACCCTGTTGTTCATGATCTGCAGGAAGGTGATTATGTTTTCATACAGTTTGGACACAATGACGAAGTGCCCAGTAAAAAAAGCTATGTACCTGAAAAGGATTTTAAAGCAAACCTTGTAAAATACATTAGCGATACAAGGAGTAAAAAAGCCAACCCAGTATTGATCACTCCTGTTGCAAGAAGAAAATTTGACAGCACCGGTCATATACAGGAAACGCACGCCGTATATGCGCAAATTGTAAGAGATGTGGCTAAGGAAAACAATGTGCCGCTGATCGATCTGTCCGAGAAAAGTAAAACACTGTACCAGCAATTGGGTCCCGAAGCTTCAAAATACCTGTTCAATTACCTGGTCCCTGGCGAACACCCGAATTACCCGGAAGGAAAACAGGATGACACCCATTTCAGCGAATTGGGAGCCAGGAAAATCGCCGAGATGATATTGCAGGAAATAAGAAATTTAAAACTTGAACTGGCAGACAGGACCTTTAAGCCTGTCGTTAAAAGCTGATGAATAAAACCGTTCTGATATTCTTTCTGAGTATGATTGTTGCGCGGGCTCAAAGCCAGTCAACAACCGGCATTACCGGGAAGGCTGATACATCGTATACAAATTACAGCGCTTACATCAATACCCTAAAAACGTTCCCCAATATCAAAATGGTGAACGAGTTTCATTCCGATTCTGTCATCGAAAAAAAAGATATTACTTATTGTACCCTCAATACCCGGGAATTGAAGCTGGATGTATTTTATCCAAAACAGAAAACTGGCAAGCCTCGCATCGCAGTTCTTTTTATACATGGAGGCGGATGGCGTACAGGCAACCGCACACAACACTACCAGCTGGCTCAACGTCTGGCAAAGCTGGGATATGTCTGCATTACCCCTGAATATCGTTTATCGACGGAGGCGTTGTACCCAGCCGCTGTTTACGATATCAAATCTGCGATAAGATGGACCCGGCAAAATGCTACTGCATTTAACATCGATACAAGCAGGATCGTCGCAGCCGGATTTTCTGCAGGCGGCGAGCTTGCGGCCTTCATGGGAGCTACCAATGGTAAACCGGAATTTGAGGGCGGCGTTTGTTCGAATCGGTATTCAAGCTGGGTAAATGCAGTGGTCGACATCGATGGTATACTTTCATTCGTGCATCCTGAATCAGGCGAAGGTGATGACAGTAAGCGAATATCTGCTGCCACTAACTGGTTTGGCTATCCAAAAAAAGATAACCTGCCGCTATGGGAGCAGGCTTCTTCGTTGACGCATGCAGGCAGGCATACACCACCCACACTTTTTATTAATAGTTCCGTTGACCGTATGCATGCGGGAAGGGAAGATTATATTAAGATCCTTACCCAATATCGAATCTATACCGAGACCAGGAGCTTTGAAGGAGCGCCGCACTCATTTTGCCTCTTCGATCCATGGTTTGAACCAACGCTCGCATACATAGACGATTTTTTGAAGAAAGTGTTTACTAAATGATTGCCGGGACCGTTCACATAAGAATATTCTATTTGCTGCTCTCGAGTATTGCTTTCAATACTGCCCTGGCTCAAAACAATTCTGTTTCGACTTTTACCGTAGCCCAGGATGGCAGCGCTAAATACAGGACCATTCAATCTGTATTCAACTCCATACCCTTGAATAATAAGAAACCAGTCGTTGTCTATATACGGAATGGTATATATAAAGAAAAGCTTCACCTGGATTCAACCAAGAACTTTGTGACGATTGTAGGCGAAGACAAGTTCGGAACCATTCTTACCTACGATGATCATACAGGTAAGGTTTCAGCTTCGGGCGATACGATCAATACCCGAACTTCCTGGAGTTTTATGGTCAAAGCGGATAATTTCACGGCTAAAAATATAACGTTTCAAAATGATGCCGGCTTCACGGCAGGACAGGCCGTGGCGGTTGAATCGGATGGTGATAAGGCGGTGTTTAATAATTGCCGGTTTATTGGTAACCAGGATGTGCTGTTTACCAACAATGAGAAAAGCAGGCAGTATTATGCGAACTGTTATATAGAAGGAACCACCGATTTTATTTTTGGATCATCCACGGCATGGTTTGAACGCTGTCATATACATAGCAAAAAGAATTCGCATGTTACCGCTGCTTCCACGCCAAAAGAAAAACAATTCGGTTATATATTTAATGAATGCATACTCACCGGTGATACTTCCCTGCACAATGTTTCACTCGGTCGTCCCTGGCGGCCATATGCCAGCGTGGCTTATCTCCATTGTTTTATTGGCGTGCATATAAAACCCGAAGGATGGTCGAATTGGAATAATACAGAAAATTACAGGACGGCCAGGTATTCTGAATATAAGAACTATGGCGCTTCATCCGATGTTTCCAAAAGAATTGCCTGGTCAAAGCAATTAACAGATGAAGAAGCTAAAGGCTATACATTGAAAAATGTTTTCGGCAACTGGAACCCTTTGAAATGAAAAGAATAATAACGATACCGGTTTTGTTCCTTGCATTTCTTTCCTCGAATGCTCAGTCCCGGGCCTGGGTAGCTGACAATGGAAACGGAACTTACAAAAACCCGGTCATCAACGCGGATTATTCGGATCCCGATGCAATTCGTGTGGGCGACGACTACTACATGGTTTCATCTAGCTTTACACATATCCCGGGCCTGCCCATCCTTCATTCAAAAGATCTCGTGAACTGGACGCTGATCGGGCATGCTTTAACAAGACAACCTCCCTTCGATGTTTATGATAAAGTACAGCATGGAGCCGGTGTATGGGCACCGTCA
>DASSFT010000146.1:0-2963 GCA_035694045.1 Chitinophagaceae bacterium | reverse complement strand
TTGGTAGCATTCGCTTTTCCCGTTGTTGCCCAACAAAACCCTTCCGATCCCGATAGCCATCGGGACTATCGGAATCCTAAAACAATCACCGTCAGCGGCAGCGCTGAAATGGAAATTGTGCCGGATGAGATCTACGTTTTGGTAGAATTAAAGGAGTACGATAAAATAGGAGCCGGCAAGATCGGGCTGGAATCGATCAAGGCAGATTTTCTCAACCGGTGCAAACAGGCAGGCCTTGCAGATTCTGTTATATCGATTGCAGCTTATGATGGAGATAACCCTTCGTCTTATTATTATTACTATTACTATTATTGGAAGAAGAGAGGAAATAAAGACGTCCTCTATTCTTCTATTTCCTACCAGGTCAAATTCAGCGATAGCAAGACAATGGATGCATTGGTCACCTTGCTGGACAATAAGGCCACTGAAAAATTCATGGTAATTCGTACTTCGCACAGCAGGATCATGGAATATCGCAAACAGTTAAAAATCCGGGCAATCAAAGCTGCAAAGGAGAAAGCCAATTACCTGGCCGAAGCTATCGACGAAAAAGCCGGGGAAGCTATATCCATCAATGAACTGGAAAACAACAATTACTGGGGCAACTATGGTTTAGCTATCGCTAATTCAGCTATCAGTCAGCCTTATAACAGCGACGAAGCCGTCAATAATAGTCCAGGTACCGATTTTAAAAAGATAAAACTCCAGTTTAAAATAACGGCTGTATTTGCACTGAAATAGAACCAGCCGCCATGTGTAGGTGCATTTCTTCTAACGTCCTTTTTATTTGTGTACTTTAGCAAGTGGATATGGTATTGTTATTTGCATCCATACATCCATCAACGCAATTATCATTGACAATTATGGATTCTGCAACTCTAAAAAACCTGCAAGCACCTCTCAAGGATAAATACAAGACGGACCCCGCTTCCGCGATCATAACATTAAAAGCGGAAGGGAAGATCGGTGATGGCATATCCTGTAAAGTGGAAACAGGTAAGGCGCTGGTCGAAGCAGGCCTCCACCCTGCTACGGGTGGCACCGGGATGCTCGCCTGCTCCGGCGATATGCTCCTGGAAGCATTGGCCGCCTGTGCAGGTGTCACGATAAAAGCAGTAGCTACCGCTATCGGCGTTGAGATCAAAGAAGGAACGGTGAAAGCTGAAGGAGACCTGGACTTCAAAGGAACGCTGGGAGTATCGAAAGATTCACCTGTTGGTTTTAAAACCATTCGATTGGAGTTTGATCTTGCGTCGAACGCTACACCCGAACAAATGGAAAGTCTCAAAAAACTGACCGAAAGATATTGCGTGGTTTATCAAACCCTGGTGAAGGGAGTCGGTGTTGAAACCAGGTTTCATAATTCGTAATAGCAATTTTACTCGATAGCATGTTTTTATTTAAAGTTGAAGAAAGATTTATGGTGACAGGACTTGGACTTATTCTGATTCCAGGCCTTGGTAAGACGAAAGCTTTTATCAACGATAAAATTAAAATCGTACGCCCTGACAATTCTATCATCGAATCCGCAATTAAAGGGGTAAACCTTAATGGTCACATTTCGGTGGGAAATGAACTGACAAAGGATGACGTTCCGATTGGCTCGCAAGTATGGCTAAATAAAGAGTAAAGCATTAAACCTGCCACTACAGCAGGTTTAATAATTGTTCCCTAATACCGCCCACTACTATTTTGCCGTCTCGGGGCTTATCACCGAAGATATTTCCGTGATCTTGTTGGCAGGAAATCCTCCTTTCCTGGCATGTTCTCTTATCAATTCTTCACTCTCTGCCTTATACACACAGAATATCTTATTCCCCGTAACGTAACTCTGGATCCATTGGATCTTCGGGCCCATTTCCTTCAGGACATTGCAGGATGTCTGCGAGATGGATTTTAATTGTGCCGCAGTCAATTTTCCTGCATCCGGAATTTCTCTTTCGATCAGGTAGGTTTTCATTGTTGTCTCTTTGGTTTTTGAATTACTGGTTGAGTTTGTTTTTTGTGCCATAATGCTTGTCCCGGCAAATAAAAGGAAAGCAATAAGTAAGTTGCAGCGATTGGTGAGGGTTTTCATACATTTTTGTTTTAAAAGTTAGATGATGAGTTAAAGATAGTATCAGCCACCCCCGGAAGCCTGTAACAAATCATTCAATAAATGGTAATGGATATGGAAAAAATCGTTCAATAAATGGTAAAATTCATTCAGGGAATATTGCCACGGATATTATCGTTCGCCTTATTGCCACAGATTAGCTGTTGAAAGGTTTAAAGGTTTAAAGGTTTAAGATGAAGAGTTGCCACGGATACACGGATTAAAGGTTTAATGGTTTAATGGTTTAATGGTTGAATGGTTGAAAGGTTTAAAGATGAAGAGTTGCCACGGATACGCCAATATTATATTCGTTTGACGCAAAATCCGTGGTATTTCAATGCAGCAAATCCAGGTAGGCCATCGGGAGGAGACCGTATTTCTTTTTAAAACATTTGGTAAAGTAGGAAGGACTTGTAAAACCTGATTCAAAAGTTATTTGGGAAATGGAGTAGCGTTGTTTCTTCATCAGCTCCTTTGCTTTTTCAAGGCGGAATTCCTTCAAGAGCAGGTTCGGCGACAGCCCCGTCAGGGAAATTGTCTTCCTGTAGAGTTGGGAGTTACTCATTGCCATGGCCTGGCAATAATCAGAAATATCAAAATCCGGGTCCTGCCAGTTTTCTTCCAGTTTATTAAATAACATGGCTACGAGGACCTCATCCTGTGGCGCCAGTGTAAGGAAGGTCCTGCCTTTATTTTGAAAATGATCTTTCGATACAAGATCTTTTACTGGAGAGGTGATCGCTATCTGTTTTTCTGCTGCCAATGCACACAGGTAATTCGCAAATTGAATGGTATCCCCAAAGAGCTTATTGCTTTTCTCAACAGGTTCGCCGGCATTAATAGCAATTTTCAACCCGATAGGTTCCAC
>DASSFT010000145.1:0-7710 GCA_035694045.1 Chitinophagaceae bacterium | reverse complement strand
CGCTTCGCATATGATAAAAAAATCCGCTACTGCCTCATTGATTTTCCGAAGGTCCAGGGAAATAATATTTTCTCCTTTTTTGTCTTGTATCGCGGCAATTATGGTTTTGATGATTTTTGAACTTTTGGTTAGCCGTGCAGCACTTTTTCGTTTGCGGTTAGCCAATAATGCAAGTTGTTCCAATAATAATTCAGTTTATCGTTAATTGTTTGCGGTTATAGCTCAGGGTCATGCGGCTCAGAAACAAAAAAAGCCTTAACCATAAACCCGAAACTTTTTATTTTGCCAAAAATAGCAATTAATTGTCAGACCCCTCTTTTCAACAGGCCCTCGGAATGCCATTTATTGAGCTGCAAACGGTTGATAGCACCAATAATTATGCCTTTAGCCAGATTCATGCTGGTTTGGCACAACATGGAACGGCCATATTCGCTCATGAACAGACCGCCGGAAAGGGCCAGCGGGGAAAAAAATGGGTATCCCAGGGCGGTTCGGCTATCGCCCTTAGCCTGGTCATCAAACCGGTCCCACTGGCACTCACCCGGCAATTCCAGCTTAGTGCCTGCATAGCCGTTTCCGTTCTCGAATGGTTTAAAACTTATGCTGGTGAAAATGTAAAAATTAAATGGCCCAATGATCTTTACTGGAAAGACAGAAAGGCAGGAGGGATACTTATTGAGTCGATAGTCGGGAGTGGCGACCCGATCCCGATAGCCACCGGGTCAGGAGCGGTGAGTCCAAAAACGGGGACAGGGGTATGGCAATGGGCGGTGGTTGGGATAGGGATTAATATCAACCAGGATTCATTCCCCCCGGATCTGCCAAACCCTGTTTCTTTACGACAGATCGCCGCGCAGCAATTTGATACGGTTGAAATGGCGAAAGAACTTTGCACCGTTTTTAACTCGTGGTTTGAACGATTGACCCATGAAGGTTTTGACAGCATCTATGAGAAATACATTTCCTCCCTGTATAAGAGAAATAAAAAGGTGAAACTTAAAAAAGAAAACCGGGTCTTTGAAGCGATCATTAAATCCGTGTCACCGGATGGTAAGTTGATCATCGAGCACGGAATTGAGGAAGAGATTGAATTTGGAACAATTGAATGGATGCTAGATGCTGGATACTAGATACTGGATAGCATCCTACATAACGACCAGCATCCAACATCTAGCATCAAGCATCCTGCAACTATTTGGCTTTAGGTCGCCATAATGAGAACGTCCTTCCAATATTAAACGCCCACCTGAATTGACCCTTTCCCCACGAGTTTGAATTGTAAGGAATAAACTGGTTTTCCAGGATAGAGCTGGTGTTGGTAAACTTCAGGGTAAAAATGTGCCCCGCAGTGGTAATCTCGAAGCCTACGCCAAGGGGATCGTAAAACTTAACCCGTCTTGCTGGCTGCAAATAATTCTCCTTTTTCGTATCGGAAATAAAGGAATGAAAATAATCAACCAAAAAAGCAAACCGGCGGGAAAAAGGAATACGAACAGCCGCTCCAAGGGCAAACGTGGTAGGTTCGTCATAACTGGGAACATAATTAACATGCACGAGGGTCGGGCTTATCTGCACGCTTACTTTTCCTATTTTCTTTGCAATGATCAGTTCAATGACCTGGCTCAACCGGTCACTGAAATCCTCGAAACTTCTTGGAGTGTCTGTAGCCGTAGAAGCTTTTTCCGAAGACACAACGGTATTAACAAACAGCGCCATGGAAATAGGATGAGAAGGGTCGTTTTCGAGTTGACGAAGTATGAGGAATTTTAATGCTATCTCAAATAACTTCGCGGGTAGCAATTCCACCGATTGCCGGCCGCCTAATGCTGTGTCTAGTCTCAACCGCAACTCATCTCCTTTTATCCTCGCAAGATTCAGATCGAGCCGGTTGGTCAATCCAATATGAAAGCCTATCCTGATATCTGTACTGGCATCCAGGCCATAGAATCTCTTAATGCCACCGTTACTTCCCCCAATATCACCAAAATTGTGACTGACATTGAACTCCATCTTTCCGCGACCCACCATTTCTGTAGTATAACAATTGATCGTCTTTTGCGCATTAAATATCCTGACCGGCACTTTTGCTTCCGTAGCAGGACCTTCCATACCCTTCATAAGGTCGTTGATCGTAGAATCCTGGGCCAATAATTGCAACGGGAGTAAAAAACAGCAAAGCCAGCAAAACTTTTTCATCTTTCTCATTTTTTGGTTTCCCACCAAATCGTTTATACGACAAAAATGGTTGCTCAATAATTCCTGTTAACCTATATAAAAATAATTGCTTTTTTGCTTATCGCATATTCACGGGAGTGTCAACATCCCTAAAAAGCAGCATATCTTTTACCCTGGCCGATGCACCCTGGTAAAACCCCGTTTCCTCAACATATTTCGCAGGGTTTTTAAAGGTCCCAAATAATATATCGAACAACGGCAAATCGGAATAATTGTAGGCATGGATTCCACGAGCATGATGAACAGCATGGCTTTCGGGCCGTTGAATGATATAGCCTACCCATACAGGCGTTTTGATGTTTGCATGCTGAAAAATGCTGAAAAAGTTTGTTACAAGCAATACGATGGTGACAGCTTGAACTGGCAAGCCCAATACAAATGAAAAACATAAGGTTCCCAACACTGTAAAACCAATCATGTCGAATGGGCTGAAATAAAAAGCTCCATAGGTATCCAGTCTTTCAGCACTGTGGTGCATTTGGTGAAAGATCCGCCAGAGCCGGTTGCTGCCATGCATGAACCGGTGCCAGGCATACATCCCGAACTCATAAAGTAATACTCCCCCAATGGAGGCAACGACTATATTAATACCTGAAAGATCGATCAATTGCCCGGCTGGCAACCACTCCGCATACAGCATCGGCAGATAGGTTGACAAATAAAAAAAGAAAAAGAAAAATAAGACGCCTTTTAAGCGCCAGTAAGGTACGGCTGGTAGTTTGCGTGCGGGCCAAAACGCTTCCCAGGCGATCAGTACGACATACATCGCAAGAATATACAATGAGACAGGATCTAATAAAATATCTAACGGAGTCGGCATATTCTTCATTTTACAAATTATTACATAAGCATCAATGTGTATAGGTTATAATCAGTTTCGTCAGGAGCGGATGATTAAGTTCCATGCTGTTTTCGTTTAATAAAAGGATGCTAAACGGATTTGATTCGATCTCGAGTTGTGTATTGTTATTTAATAGCTGCCAGCTAAACTGTGTCTCTCCCGGCCCACCGCAACTAAGCGCATTATCCCGCGTAGTACCAATATCCGGAGCATTGAAACGATAGCTATTGTCCTTCTCGCAATCCTGGATGAGGTTCTCTGCTGCATCAAGTTTACCGTTACCGTTATCGTCAAAACCATACCCGGCCAGTATCCATTCTTTTTGGGTGAGTAATTCAGCGAAAGATTTTTCGCGAGGTGAATTTATTTTTTCTTTTTTGCAGCTCAGCAATAAAACAAATGCACCAGCAAGAAAAACCAATGATATTCCTGGTATTTGTGTCAATACTTTTCTCTTCGGCTCCATCTCAATTTTATTTAGTTAATGTTTGAATGAAAATCAACAGGTCGTTGGCAAACCTATCGGGCTGCTCCCAGTGCAGTGCATGCCCCGTTTCTTTATATACAGCCAACCTGGCATTTTTAATTTCCCTGGCCATAATATCCTGGGCAACCCGTGGACATATCTCATCTTTATCGCCCCAGAATATAAGTACAGGCTGTTCTATTTTATACAGCTCTTTAGTATAATCAACCCCCATGAACCCATCGATCACTTCCTTCCATACTCCAGCGGGCAGTTTCAGGGTCTCATTAATCAACAGCTTCAAATAATTCGAATCAATGGTACCGTTGATGGTACTTTTTTGAAAGGTTTCGGCAAATTTGTAATCGACCGGATCAGACAGCTGCATTACCGCCTTCCTGAATTCCGCCAACCCGGGATTATCGTTGAATGCGGGGTCCGAACCAACGATAACAAGGGCTTTAGTATATTCCGGGTAATCCAATGCGAACTGCTGTGCAATGACGCCACCCAATGAATGACCGACAATGACGGCTTTTCCTAATTCTGTCTCTTTAATAAATGCTGCTATATCTGCCGCAAAGTCTTTCGGATGATAATGGTCTTTCGGTTTCGATGAGTTACCGTGCCCTCTTTGTGTTATTGCAAACACGTGAAGAGTTCCTGGCAGGTAAGGCAAAATAGTTTCAAATGAATGCCAGGAATCAGTGTACCCATGTAAAAAAATAACAGGTATGCCCGCTTCATCTCCCTGTTCTACATACTCGAGCTCCACACCTGTTGAAAGCCGGATGGAATTGATAGCCTGGGAGCCACCCATAGTATGATAAAGGGCCCAGTTGCGTTGTTCACGCAAGACCTTTTGCGCAGAAACGAAAGGATTGTACAAGAATAGAAGGAATATTAAAACTGTTACGCATTTCATTGATTAATGGTTTAATGGTTATGCGCCACAAAATTCTTATCGCGAGGTCGCTAAAACAATAACCATTCCCGTTACCGGTATCACCAAAACCGGGGAGACGACAAGAAGAACCAAATCACAAGAACCAAATAAATTAAAAGCATTAAATCTTAATATCAAAATATCCTATGAGTAGGATTTCATTCTTGATATTTAATTATTGGTGCTTATTTGGTTCTTGGTTCTTGGTTCTTAAATTTTCACTTCTGCAATGATCTCTTCGGCGTGAGCCTTATTTTTTGGTTTGGAAAATATCTTCCGGATAATGCCCTTGCCATCAATAATAAAAGTGGTGCGAAGGATGCCCATGTATTCACGGCCGAATAGTTTTTTCATATCCCAGACGCCATAAGCCCAGGTAATCTTATTGTCCGGGTCAGCCAACAGGGGAAAGGGGAGTTTATATTTCGTCTGAAATTTCTTTTGCGCCGGTTGGGCATCAGGACTTACCCCGAGCACTTCAAAACCTTTTTTCTTGAGCAAGCCATAGTTGTCTCTCAGGTTGCATGATTCCAGTGTGCAGGTAGGTGATCCGGCTTCCGAATAGAAATAAAGCACTAATGTTTTCCCTTTATAGCTTTTTAAAGAAATCTCATTCCCGTCCTGATCAATACCGGTGAATGCGGGGGCCTTATCGCCTTCTTTCAAAGTCACCATGGTTATTTCTTTTTTTGGGTTGTTTTCTTTTTGGATGAAGTCTTCGTCCGTTTACTTTTTTTAGCCGGGCTCTTTTTCTTTGGTGTATAGGGGTGTCTTTTGAACCACCAGGTTTTTGTAGTCGCATTTCCTACCAGGTCTTCCACGGTCACGGTCAAACTGTGTGTACCGTAAGGACAACGCTGGTCGAAAATATAGATATATGACCTGCTTTTATCGTTAGTAAATCGCAACCATTTCCCATCCAACTCGGCCCGGAAACTCTTTATCACATCAAAGTTATCACCTGGCTGAAAAACGATTCTTTTAGTACCGCTAAGATCAATCGTATCCGCTTTTCCCAAATCATTTAAAATTGGTGGAACCAGGTTTGCAAAAGCCTGGAAATTACCAAACTCATTGAACCGTGCGGAAAGCCATTCCCCATTCCATTCAGCTTTGCGAACCGTATTGTCGTTGCGGTAATTTCTTTGAATGACCAATTTATCCCTCCACTCCGCGGGAACCGGTTTGTCGGGCTTGATACGGACAGTTAACTCACTATGCACAGGGATCGAAGGATCGTTTACCTGGTGTATAGCTGAAACGCTATATTCTGAATTGCTATTAGTGCGATTATAAAAAGATGTAAGCGTATCATACAAACAGGTTTCGGGGAGATAAATTTCAAAACCCTGTTTTTCCAATACATTCACATAGTTGGGGAAAAACCGTTGCGCAGCTGACCCGGGCCTTTGTATCGCAAGATACCCGGCATATTGAACTGAAAAATTCAATTGCGTTACATTCTTATAAGCATCCCCGATCTCTATTCTCACCTGGTGCACTTCCCCATCAGGCAGAACAATTTTCCCATCTCCTCCAATTTGATGATAGACGCCGCTGTGCTCCCCGGGCAACTGGCAAAGATGCTGGAAAAAAGGTCCGCCGTTGAAATGATATTTATAGTCGGTATGTGCATTTAGATACCTTGTCTTTTCATAGCTAATGCTGTCAAATGAAAACTCGATCACTGGTTTTTCATCGAGAAATAACCTCGCCGAGAAGATGCCGTCCTCATTCTTTGAACCAGTCAGCCTGTCAAAGGCCTGAATGGCGAAGCTGATTTTACTAGAAGCCGTTTTTATCACAGGAGTATTAAGAACGGTATAGCCCGCGCCTGTTTTTCTCAAAGGAAAAAATTCGGGTGCCTTCTCATAAATACTTGCACCACGATCGTACATGGCCAGTTTGAGGAATGTTGGAGCCACATTATCCTGCAGGGGCATACCAAACAAAAGGGGGTTGAGGCAGGTGCCGGTCCTGGTGTCCCTGATCTCGAAGTGAACGTGTGGCCCCTGCGATCCGCCGGTATTACCACTATACGCGATAAACTGTCCCTTGGCAACGGGAAATTTCTCCCTGGGCAGGTCCAGTTCAATAGCCCAGCTTTCCTGCCTATACTGTTGCTGTGTAACATAGGTTTCCAACGCGGGAAAGAAATCATTCAGGTGGGCATATAAAGTTGTAAAACCATTGGGATGCGTGATCATAATGCTTCTTCCAAATCCGAATTTCTCTATACGTATTTTGGATATATACCCTGCTGCCGCTGCAAACACTTTTAAATTTTCCTTTTGATCGGTGCGTATGTCCAGTCCCATATGCCAGTGATTGTTGCGCAACTCACCCATGTTGGCAACGATTGCCGGTTTGATATCCAGTGGCCAGCGAAAAAAATGCTGCGGGTAGGCTGCTTTATCCTGGGAGAAAATGAATGCTGGCCAGTGGATCAACATGACCAGTAGATGGAGGTACCGGGGCTTTCTTTGTTTCAACAACACAAATTATTTAATGATATGCACGAGAAGTTTAAAAGGCAAATATCGTATACCTTCTCAAAAAAGAAATTGCCCATGAAAATAATCCACAGGCAATTTACTTAGTCATCTTGAGTAGGATCGAAAAAACACCTTTAATAACAATGTCTGAAGGAAAAGGATTAATACAACTATGTTACTGCGATAGCCCTGTATCGAAACAGCCATCTATCCTGGTATATCAAAAATCCGTCCATTCCGCGCAAAGCATAAACAAACAGTATGTGTGTTGCAAAAAACAGGAACGGTGGGTTATTTTTGAGGCCTTTTTTCTACAAAAAAAACAGGGTTCACCAAGATCCAGGTTCCTGTCTTGTTTCACGGTGACATAGCAGTCGGGGACCTTCTCCTTTTTTTAAATTACCTTGAACACCTTAATTCTTCGCCATGAATACCACCGGCACCATCGATCAGCTGGCTCAATTAAAACGTTATTTTGAAAGCGGCTCAACCTTATCTTATTCTTTCCGCCGTGAGCAGTTAAAGGCATTGAAACAATCCATTTTGAAACACGAACAGGATCTCTATGATGCATTGTATGCCGATCTGAAAAAAAGCCCGGAAGAAACCTGGGTCACCGAAACGGGTCTTGCGATCGCCGAATTAAACGCTGCGATCAAACATCTTCATCGCTGGATGGAACCGGAACGTGTGACTACCAATCTTGTTAATCTTCCATCGGGCAGCC
>DASSFT010000144.1:0-9135 GCA_035694045.1 Chitinophagaceae bacterium | reverse complement strand
TTGCCCAGCTGCTTTTTGACGCCTTGCCTGTTGACAGGCTGGTTTGTCCAAACAATGTTGAACAGGAAAACAGGAAGATCGATGTAACGGTTAACAAATATTTCATATTGATGCTTCTTTATATAAAAATGGGGGGTTATCAAGCGGGAAGATAGGTATTAAATAAAAAATCACGACGATCGGGAGGAGAGTTTGCGTTCCGAAAGCAACAAAAAGCCAACTAAGCTTATTTTTGTTGCATGGCTGATCATTCACCGGGAAAAAAGGTTTTTGTCACGAGAGTTATCCCTGCCACGGGAATTGACTTACTGAAAAACGGGGGTTTTGACGTTTCAATCTGGCCGCATGACAAGCCGATTCCCCCCGATGAATTAATCAATGAAGGGAAAAAAGCCCATGCAGTTTTAAGCATAAGCACGGACAGGATCGATCGCAGTTTTTTGCAGGCATGCAAACATCTCGACCTTATTTCCCAATTCTCCGCGGGCTATGATAATATTGATGTAGCTGAAGCAACCAAATTAAAGATACCCCTCGGCTACGCACCCGGTGCCATGAGCGAGGCTACAGCAGATATTGCTTTTGGCTTGATGATAGCTGTATCGAGGAAGTTTTTTTATATGCACAAAACGATCATTGACGGTAAATGGAGTCATTTCCGGCCAATGGCTCATCTTGGTTTTGAATTAAGAGGCAAAACCCTGGGTATATTCGGGCTGGGTCGCATAGGTTTGGCGATGGCAAAACGATGCAAGGGCGCTTATGACATGCCCGTGCTGTATACCAATAGAAAGCCTAACGTCGAAGCCGAAAAAATGGTGCAGGCTAAGCGGGTAAGCTTTGATGAATTGCTGCAGCAAAGCGATGTTGTTTCGGTACATTGTGCTTTAAGCGATGAAACAAGAGGGATTTTTAATAAGACTGCATTTTCAAAAATGAAGCCCTCGGCGATTTTTATCAACACAGCAAGAGGGCCCGTCCACAATGAAGAGGACCTGGTTGATGCATTGCGGTCGGGAACGATATGGGGCGCGGGATTGGATGTCACCAATCCCGAACCGATGAAGCGGGATAGCCCGCTATTGCAAATGGAAAATGTAGCTATACTCCCGCATATCGGTTCGGCTACCATCGAAGCGAGAAGTGAGATGTCGAGAATGGCTGCGACAAATATTATTGAGTTTTACCGAGGTAATAAAATTCCGAATTGCATCAACCCGGAGGTAATGAAATGAAATAAGTTCCAAATGACAAGAACCAAATAAATTACAAATTTCAATATTCAAGCTGGGGCATCCAAATTAAACGATTTGGGGTTTTTGATTTGGATCTTTTTTGGTTCTTGAGATTTGGTTCTTGGTGCTTTAATTACTACCAGGCAAAACCAGGAAACACGAAATAAAAGATCTGCCACAGGCCGAATTCATTTATCATGTATAATTTGAAAGGTCCCGAAATATGAATGTATTCACCATTTTCCAGCCTGGCATTATAACTAAATGCTCCCTCGGCATGCCCCAGGCCTTTTACGTCTTCCTCATTCCATTCAAAACTTATTATCGGTTCCGCAAACCTGATATCGTCAAAGGAATGATAGCTTTCCAGGCAATGCCGGAGTTTTGAAATGATCTCCTCTCTTGTAAAAGTTTCACCACTATTGGTAACCGATTGGTGTGCAAACTCGATACTGCATTCATTAAACTCCTTGTTAAACCAATGGTCAAAAAACCGTTGCGCGGTATCCTGGATATCCAGCCTGTGATTTGGATGGAATTCCTCGTAAATAAAAGCATTGATATAACCAGGGATATCTATTTCTATCGTCTTTTCCTGAAACAATTCTTCTGTAATAAATTTATAGATCACTGAAGGTTGGTACTGGCCAATTACATCAAGCCCGATATTATGTGAATGAAGCAGATCCATCATTTTCTTCAATTCATTTTCTGTTTCCTGCTCATTTAGCAGTTCAACCGGTTTGAATTCGGGACGCCCGACCTTTTCATAGATGGTTATCTCTTTTGCATTGTCAAAGGATTCTTCGAACCGGATAATGCTTTTCAGAAACTCGGCTTCTATTTCGGGTGGTAATTCTTCATTTACGTTGTGAAACGAAGCTCCTCTCTCGGCCTGTAATTTTAACTTGAGTAACTCGTTTTCAAAGCGAACATCGTTTGGGGGGGTATCCCCGCAATCCTGTTCTTTGTTTTTGTCCTGTGTTTCCATACTATTTTTTGAATGGAAGCTAGATACTATCGAGATGATAGAATTGCTTATTAACACAAGAATAAAGAGAATAAACTCCCTCGCATTTAGAAAATCAACGGGAGTAGGCGTTTTTTCCCGGATAATGACTGTATAAACCCGAAACCATTGGGTGAAAAAACAGGAGTCGGATAGATTTAGTTTCACCGACTACAATATCAATCCGAAGCGTCTGCAAGTTCTGTATTAACCTCAACTATAACCTGAACTGTGCTCCAAAAGATATAACCCAGTCGGCAAAAGCTGCCGGGGTCATGTCATTTTGATTGTTTTGAACAATATTGCGTTTAAATGGAAGTCCCAGGTAAGCAAAAACTATTGCAGTTTTCATCTTATAACTAATACCGGGTTCAACCGAAAAAATAGAGGCGGCCCTACGGAATCCTTTGTTTCCCCCCAGCAGGTCATTTACCGGCACCGTTTCATAGCGGAACGCACCAGTCAAGGCAAATTTTTGAACAAGAAAATTAGCACCCGCTCGGAAACTAAACTGGTCCGGAACACTCATAACAGTAGTGTTGTTTGCAATTTGCTGTGTAGTCGGGTTTCTTCCTTTCAAATTCGAAACACCGTTTTGGTCTCTCGGATTGATAAGATAATAACCCTGGAAGTACAAGTTGATTCGCCTGGCGGGAGAATAAAATGCATTAAGTTCCGTTGTGATGCCCGTGCCCCCATCTCCCAACTGGATAGCCTGGTCAACCGGGGCAAGTATTTTTGTACTGTCATTCCTTACAAAATAATCCTGGTAGTTATAATTTCCTGTGGCGAACTTAATTCCCAGTCCCACCTGGATATTGCCTTTTTGATTTGCGAAAAATGGCAACAACCACTTATAAATTGTAAGCCGTATATCACCAAGGCCAAATGCCCGCGTTGTATACTTTGGATAGCTCAAGGGGCCCTTATGATCCGCCCCGTTGTTGCGTGAATTGGAGGACACCGGCACACTCAGGCTCAGCATCCACCCATTGCCGAGTATCGCCGAAACGGATAGATTTATTGTATAAATCCGGTTGGTAACCAGTGTATCGGAGAAAGACTTATTGCCCCTGAAGCTTTTGCTTGCCTCGAAGTATCGATTGGTTATATTAAAAATATATCGCTCTCCCGGTTGCAGGTTGGCAAACAACAGGTCCGGGCTGATGCCGGCAACATTTCGTATGGCGACGCATCCCTGTGACCGCAACAGGGTGACAGGAGCCGAAATGAATAACACGAATAGGATAAAAGCTTTCATGCCAAAAAATTTTATAGTTTGGTTGTTGATTTTCACTTCATATCATTGCTCTCCTTGTTATTTCTTTTTATTGCAGGATAAATGGATGAAGCACTAAGAAGCCGGCTGACATCATGCTTAAATAAACGGCCTATCGGTAGTTCTTTTTTCTGGATACCCACAAAATCGGAATCGTATGAATCGATCTTATTAATGGACACTATGTAGGAACGGTGGATACGCAGGAAAGCATCTGCCGGCAGCATCTCCTGCAGCGAAGCCAGGAGGTGCTTGGTGACAAGTGTTTTGGTGGTGGTAAATATCCTGACGTAATCCCTCAGGCCCTCAATATATAAGATCTCGTCAAATAAGACCTTCACCATTTTGCGATCTACCCGGAGATATAAAAAAGAGTGGGCCGGTTCTACAGCACTTTCCGTAACAGGTGCTGCTGTATTACTTTGGAGGTTTAGCTGAAAAATTTTGTTGACCGATTTTAAAAACCTGTCAAAGGTGATCGGCTTGAGAATATAATCAACCGCATCAAGTTCAAAACCCTCGACAGCATATTTTCGATAGGCGGTCGTAAAAATCACTTTAGGCGGATCCTTCAGCGTCCGTATAAAATTGGTGCCCAGGATATGCGGCATCTGGATATCCAAAAAGAGCAGGTCGACAGCATTGGATTGTAAAAAAGAAAGCGCCTCAACCGCATTGGTGCAACTGCCGGCCAGCTCAAGCGCCTCAACATCGGAAATATGCTTTTCCAATATCTTCCTGGCAGGCAGCTCGTCATCGATGACGAGGCATTTTATTTTTTTAGTTGAGGGCATAGTCACTGGTTATTTTTAGTTCATTGCCGGATTTAATCATTTGCGTTCCGGGTTGGGTTCTTTCAGCCAGGTTAAGTTTTAGTGCCACGACATAAATCTCATTTTCGACATAACGCTTCAATTCATAATTCCCGGGATACAACAGTTGCAGTCTTTTCTCGATATTTTTTGCCTGTCCAATAGCAATCTCATCTCCCGCTGACACCATGCCGCTTAACAGTTTCATGGATAATGTTTCGTTCTCCAGGATAATATCGAGGTTAATCCAGGCCTGTTCATCCTGGTTCGTGCCATGCCTGAAACTGTCTTCTATGAATGGTAATAATAAAAGCGGAGCAATTTGTTTTCCTGACAGGTCTCCCCGTATCGCTATCTCCAAATCCAACCGGCCACTGTATCTCGGTTTTTCCAGCAGCATGTATTCTCTCATCATGTGTAATTCTTTTTCCAGCGGCACCTTGATTTCGTCGCATTCATACAGCAAATAACTCAACAGGTCAGCCAGTTTTATCAATAGTTCCGGCGCCGCCGGTGAATTCTTTTTTGCCGCCTCATATATCTGGTCGAGAGAGCTGAAAAGAAAGCCTGGCCGTATCTGCGCTTTCATCAGTTGCAGGTCTGTAGCCAGCTTTTCTTTTTCTATACGTTCCTTTTCCTTTTGTTTGGAGTACCAGCGTTTCACTAATTTGATCGCCGTGGCTGCAGCGATCAGTTTTGGTGCGTTCAGGAGGCCAGAGTTGATATTTGTCCACCAAAGCGTGCTGTTACCAGCGGAGATCGTGTAATGATACCTTGCATCCACGACAGGGAAAACGATGGCGTGCAACAGATAGCCCGCCCAAAGTAAAAAAACAGTCAGTAGAACGATGCCCGCTCCAAGCAAGAGATATTTTCTACCGAAGACATACCGGGGAAGTAAGACGTAAATAAAAAAATAACAAGTCAATGCCAAAACAATAATCAGTAAAAAAGTTTTTACTGCTAATAATAAACTCAGGTTTCCAAAGGCAATCTTCTGTAATCCTGCCTGGAGATAATAGTAGTATGTAGCGGCCAGGTATAGCCACCAAAACAGCCAGAAAACAAGGTGCCGCGCAATACGAGGCTTCCTTTTCTCCGAAAAAACAAATTCATGCCAGCTCATAGATCTCTTTGTCTTTTAGTCCCGGCAGCTCGCCGCTCTTTGCCACTGTATACAAAGCAATTTTTACAGATACATCATAACTCATCTCGCTTTCGATAATCGACAATGAATGCGCATTCGGATAAAGCAGTTCCAGGCGTTTTTTTACATTGGCAAGACCGATTCCCTTTCTCGGAAAGTTTTCCTGTCTTTCCGGCCGGTTATTGGATATTCCGAAATTGAGTGAATTATTGTCGATGCTGATCTCGAGTCTTATCCAGGGATGTGTAAGCATTCGGCTGGTGCCGTGCTTAAAGCTGTTTTCAACAAAAGGGATTAATAGTAACGGGCTTATTAGCTTCCCCGATGGATCTCCCTGGATATGCAGGTTCATGTTCAGTTTATCACCATACCGGATCTTCTCAAGCTCTACATAGTCCTTTATCATCGAAATTTCCTTTTCTAATGGTACAAAAGGGCGGTCACAATCATTCAAAATATAGTGCAGCAGGCTGGATAGTGCTTTTATCATTTCCGGTGTTTTGGATGAACCGTTCAGTATAAAAGAATAGATATTGTTGAGAGTATTGAATAAAAAATGCGGGTGCACCTGCGATTTTAGCAACAATAGCTCTGCATTGATCTTTTCACGGACCAATTGTGCAGTCTCCTCCTGCTTCAGGTACCAGCGCTTGGATAGTTTGATGGCTACTGCAAAACCGATGATCGTTGGATAATTAATGATTATTTGGCGTAACCAGATAGGAGCAATAAAATCCATGCCTGGCATTTTATCAAAAAAACCCATCCGGGTGCTGATAGCAAATGTCAACAGGAAGTTCAAATAATTAAAACAGGCAATGATAATGACAAACAGGATCAGCAAGACCGTTGTACCGATCTTATTCCTGCTCTTTAAATCATAACGCGGGATAAAAAAATAGAGAATTCCATAGACGAGCGCCATATGAACTACCGTCATCAGTATACTGTTCATTAATATCCGCAGGCAGGAAACAAGCACTCCATATTGCTCGACCTGTGGCATACGTCCTCTAAGATTCCAGTTAGGTACCCAATAGGTAGGTACTAAAAATGTCAAAGCGAAGTAAAGACACCAGCAGATCCAGAAAATAGAATGCCGCCAAAAGCGATATCGACGCCGGTTGGAAAATATGAAATCATAGACACTCATAGATCTCTGATGGTTCACTAAGTTAAATAATCGCATGCTCAATTGCCTGGTTTATAAAATTTTTTAGGCAAGCAGTTAGTCTTTTTCTGCAAATGCAGTTGGTCGTCGACAAATGCGGGTGAATGCAAGGAAGAGGTTCTCTGCTATCTGTTAGAGTTTGCCTGTCGAAATAAAAATTTACAGCTATGTTGCGCAGTTAGTTTTGGTTCGACAACTTATTTATCAACTAAAACTTTGCAAAATGAAAACATTGTACAAATGGTTATCATTAAAGACAATCGCCATGCTTGCAATTGTCCTCGTGGCTTATTCTTCCTGTCAAAAGGAAAAAACGCCAACCGAAGTCGACCCTGAAGACGCCCATGGACATTTAAAACAAACCAAAACATTTTCTGCAGAAGTTGCACAGAAGTGGCAGGACCTCCAGTTAAGATTTTTGCGGACGCCTACCACGGTCAATCCTTTTGGCCGTCATGGTCATCGTTATTTTGCTTATTGCGGAATTGCGTTGTATGAATCTGTAGTTCCGGGCATGCCCGCCTATCAAACGCTTAGCGGGCAACTCACCAACATGCCAGCGATGCCGGTTACGGAACCGGGCAAAGCCTATCACTGGCCCAGCTGCGCTAATGCGGCACTGGCCTATATGAACAAACATTTTTTTACGGCTTCCAATGTATCTGCAACAGATATTGCTTCGATGGATTCCCTGGAAAACGCACTAAACACCGAATACCAGGCATATCTAAACGATGCGGAAACATTTCAACGCTCCAAAGATTTTGGCAGAACGGTTGCTGAAAGAATTTTTACATGGTCAACGACTGATGGATCAGATCATGCGAACGATCCTTATACGCCCAATGGTCCTCCCGGATCATGGACAAATACAGCACCTAATCCAACAGGTATTGCAGAACCGTATTGGAGTAATAACCGTCACTTTGTGCAGGGTGCAGCCACCGGAACAGCATCTCCGCTACCACCACCCTATTCCACCGATCCCAATTCCGCGTATTATGCAATGGTAAAGGAAGTGTATGATGTGTCACTGACGCTGACTCCCGAGCAGGCAGCAACCGCATTATTTTACAGAGATAATCCTGGTTATCCCCAGGCGACAAATTACATCTCTACATTCAGCCAGGTGATGCATGTTGAAAATCCTCAACTGGATTTTTATGCACTTGCGCATGCTAAAACAGGGATCGCGTTTGCCGAAGCCATGATCAATTGCTGGCAGATCAAATACACAGTGCTCCAGGACAGGCCAACGCGTTATATCAGGCAGGTACTGGGTCATTCCAGTTGGAACCCGCTGATTGCCGTACCGCCCCATCCCGAGTTTCCTTCTGCACATTCCCAAATGGCGGGTGCCGTAGCTACGGTCTTAACAAATCTGTTGGGTGATAACTATCATTTTACACTTCACACCTATGATTATTTGGGTATGGCACCTCGTAGTTACAATTCATTTAACGAGATGGCAGTTGACGTTGGGAAAGCAAGGGTATATGGTGGAATACACTTTACCTACTCATGCGTAGAAGGGAGAAAGCAGGGTGAAAGGATTGCGACAAATGTTTTAAACATTTTGAAGTTTAAAAAATGAAGAGGTTAACCTGAAATAACAATCAGTATTAGATCTCCTGTCACCAGATTTGCGATCGTTTCATTTATTGCCGTTCTCATTTTTTGTTTCTGCAGAAAAAGAAAGATGTGTGAGGATTGTATCCAAAAGAACAAACCGCCAGTTGCAAAAGCGGTAGGGATACAATCCTTTTTTTTGCCTATCACTTTGAATAGCTCCCCAAAAACTCATTGAAGAAACGATCGATAACAATTTTGATATGCATTTCTGTTGCATTGGTCATAAAATTGATCTTATTCAAATAAATAGTTTGGAATGTCTTTTTTATTAATTCGACGAGTTCGTATTTGCCAGCACAACAGATGTCTCAATTTGGCGTAGCGGGATGTTCCAATACTTTCTTAAGAGTCGCTCTTTTTCTCTAAATGAAACGACCTGGAAACCGTGCTTTTTGTAAAAATCTATTGCCCACGCAGCACTAGCCCATGTTCCTATTAGAATCGGTCTTTGGGTAAGTTCTGATAAGTGTCGCAGCAGTTTACTTCCTATGCCTTTGTTTTGAGCCCTGGTCCTGACATAGGCGTGACGAATTAGGGTTACCTCCAACTTGTCCTGGATACCCATAACACCTAAAATTTCATCATTTTCCCAATAACACCAGAACTGAACTCCTTCATCAATTTGTTTTTTCAATTCCGGTTCTGGCATATAAGGTTCATGCCATCTGTCTTGTGGAATAATGCCTTTATAAGCCAATGCAGCGTCATTTATTATTTCATAAATCTCCTTGAAATCAGATATGGTACTCTTCTTAATCAAATGCGTTTGCCTAAACCTACGAAATCTAAATAAAAAAAATTGTATACACGGCAAGGGGTTGATGCTGGAGCAGAAGAAAACGGGAAAAAA
>DASSFT010000143.1:0-3358 GCA_035694045.1 Chitinophagaceae bacterium | reverse complement strand
TGCGTTGCAATACCGGTATTATTATAATTCCGCCAGAAGAGCCAAAAAAGGCAAAAGGACCGAAATGAACAGTATGAACTATATAGCCGTGGTAGAAGATGTGAGCTTCTCACGGAATGCCATTTCAGACGACTACTACATCGAAACAAACCGTCGACCCATGAACTGGTTTGGAATACTATGGGGGTTGCAAAGAAACCGGCCAAAACGTTTTAGCGTAGACTTTAACATAGGCGCCGGTTATCTTTCTGCCAGTTCCACAGCCCTGAACGCTTCGGGAGAATTTGTCACAAGTAATAAAGGGGTTTTTACATTGCTGGGACAATTGACGATCGGTCTTTGGTTGAACAAAAAGAAGTAGCAGGTCAGTTTACTTCCGCCTTTCTTATTTAATTAATTTTAAAGCATGAAAGCAATAGGCAATACTCCACTGATCAAACTTGAACGCTTATCTGAACCGGGTTGCGCTGACATTTTTGTAAAATACGAGGGGGCTAACCCGACCGGGAGCATGAAGGACCGGATGGCACTCTCAATGGTTGAAGGGGCCGAACGTCGCGGCCAGTTGAAACCGGGAGGAAAAGTCGTTGACTATACCGGTGGAAGCACGGGAAGCTCATTGGCCATGGTTTGTGCAACCAAGGGCTACAAGTCTTATTTCGTTTCCTCGGATGCTTTCGCAAAAGAAAAATTGCAGACGATGAAGGCGTTTGGTGCAGAGCTCGAGATTTTTCCCAGTGGAGATGGAAAAATAACTGCCAAACTCATTGACTCGATGGTAGCAAGAGCCCGTGAATTAAGCCGGGAACCCAATACATTCTGGACCGATCAGTTCAATAATGTCGACAACAGGAACGCTTATCATGGGATGGCCCGTGAGATCATCGGCGCCCTGGGAAATACAATCAATGAATTCATCATGGGAGTTGGTACCGGCGGCGCTTTTTCCGGCAACGCCGAAATACTCAAGGCCCAGGTACCTGGCATCCGTTGCATTGCGATTGAACCTTTTCATGTACGTGCTCTTTCAGGCGGTGATATATCTGGCTCCCATAAACTCGAGGGCATCGGTACAGGCTTTGTGCCCTCAATCTGCCGCCTGGACCTCGCTGATGAAATAATCGCTGTGAAAGATGAAGATGCAATGGAAACAGCAAGAAAATTGGCGAGACTGGAAGGTATATTCGGTGGAACAACATCGGGGGCAAACGTATGGGCAGCGATCCAGCGGGCAAGGATCATTGGAGCGGGAAAAAAGATCGTAACGCTGGTAGTGGATTCAGGACTGAAATACCTAAACGGGGAATTATACAAATAAAGTCTTTTCGGCTTACTTCAACAATAAAACACACTGGGCATGCCCGCAACCACAGAACCACTTTCGACCAAAACTTCGCGACCTGAAACAGTGGATGCTTTTATGATTAAGCTCCGGCATCCTCTAAAAGATGTTGCAGAATCCCTAAGGCAAATAATTTTATCTGCCGACAAATCAGTCGGCGAAGAAATCTACTGGAATGCGCCTTCTTTCTTTTACACTGGAAAAATGAAACCTTTCAAGCCAAAAGAATACAAGCGATTTATAGTCGTCTTTAACTTTTTAAAGAAAGACTGCATCCGGTTGATATTTTTAAGAGGCGCGATGGTGAATGATAAATCAGGCTTGTTGCAGGGTGATTATACCGATGGCCGAAGGCTTGCTTTCTTTCATGACATGGATGAGGTAAATGCCGGGAAAAAAAATCTGCAAAGTATCGTTAAGAAGCTGGTGAAGTTGATAGATAAGAAATAAATAGAGCGGGAAACACAGCGGGAGCGAAGCAAAAAGTAACCAAAGAAACATCGCTCTTCGCATCTATTTCTCCGCACTTCCAACTGGCATGTTATCATTCTACCCAATAACGCCTGACAAACCGGTTCTCTTTTCAGGATTATTCTTTGTATTCTCCGCAATGCTGTTCAAAAATGAAACGGTAACCTTCTGACCGTCAAATGTACAGGTGATCTTATCCCCATGTATCGCTTCCACAAAACGGGCATTCAACTGCAGCGTATTTCCGTTGACCCAGGTAGCAGTGCCGGCAACTTTCGAAGGTACATTCACACGATAAGCAACGACAAACGGGTAAACCAGGCTGTTCTTGCCAGTTACCCAGTTTTCCCACCCAAACCGGATAGATGTTTCGCCCTTTTCAGTTCTTATGATCCATTCACAGCCCTCTTTTGCAAACTTAAATTTCATTTCGATGGCACCATAGTCATTCTTATCCAGCTTAAATTTTTTATCATGATACCTGGAAGCCGACGATGGCGACACCGAATCCTGGATACCGATAGCTGTCGGGACAGGAAGCACCAGTTCCTTAAGATCTTTTTTTAACGCAATAAAATCGGCTTCGTTGTTTGCAATACGTCCCGGTTGCATGGCAGGCAACAGGTTTTCCCACGCAGTAACCATTGATTTTTGCATATCCCAGCTTTCACTGGTGATAGCCAGCACAGCATCCTGTTCCGGCATGACTATACAGAATTGCCCGAAAGCTCCATCGCCCCGGTAGAAGCCGGGTTTGCAGCGCCAGAACTGGTAGCCATACCCCTGGGCCCAGTCGCCGTTGCCTTCCTGTGATTTGGTTTGATAACTCGTGGCTTCATTTATCCAGGCCTCTGTTAGTATTTCTTTACCGTTCCATTTTCCTTTTTGCAGGTAGAGCTGGCCGAACCGGGCAATGTCTTCCGTCTTTATCCTTAGTCCATAGCCGGCGGTATTCAATCCATCGGGTGATTTCTCCCAGTCATATTTTTCGATTCCCAGCGGGTGAAACAACCTCGGCTCCAGGTATTCTTCCAGCGTTTGGCCCGTTACCTTGAATACGATGGCGCCGAGCATGTAGGTATTCCCGGTATTATACAGGAAATGAGTACCAGGCTCAAACTGGACGGGCAATTCCAGGTAGGCTTTTGTCCAGGTCTTCTCTTTTGCGTCCCGCATTTTGCCCAGGGTATCTTCAGCATGACCCGAGTTCATGGTCAGCAGGTGTTTGATCTTTATCTTTTTCATGTTCTCGCTCACTTCAGCCGGTAATTCTCCGGGGAAAAAAGAAACGAGATAATCATCTACCGAAAGCTTACCTTCTTTTACCAACAGGCCGATAGCTGTGCTGGTAAAGCTTTTCGACAATGAATACAATGTATGTTTATATGCCGCATCAAAAGGTTTCCACCATCCTTCAGCCACAACATTCCCATGCCTGAGCAGCATGAAACTATGCCATTGGATACCGGAAGCATTGATGGCTTTGATAAAAGCGCTGATCGCTTTGGAAGAGATTCCCTGCGATTCGGGACTTGTGCGTGGCAG
>DASSFT010000142.1:0-3625 GCA_035694045.1 Chitinophagaceae bacterium | reverse complement strand
TTATTTACACTTCCAGCTATACCAAAGGTGTCTATCCCCTGATGATGAAAAAGGTCGGTGGAAGGGGGGATTCGTTATTGGTAAGCCTGCATTTTGATCATTACCGGAAATTTATCAGCCAGGCGGCAGCTTATAATACACTGGGTGATTTTCTTACCTCCTTTCCAAATCATGACGACGCAGATGACCTGATGAAGGCTTTTGTCAGCAAGCTGGAAAGGGCAAAAGGCCTTGAAGATGGCGTGGACGTGGCCGATTCTTATGCGAGCATTGTTGAGACCCTGCCGTCCAGGGCAGCAGAAATGTTGAAGAACGTGCAGCTGAACTATGAACGGAACATGGGAGAGAATAACCAGAGAGGAATTGCGATCTATAATATCCTCAATAAGCTTTTTCTTTCCGCCGATTCCAACAGCAGGATCGACCTGACCCAGGAACTGGGAATACCGCCTGTCTATAACATTCCTTTTTCGGCGCTAACCAACGACAGTGGCACCGTAGTGGCCCAGGTATTTTTTTATGGTGATAAGGATGGAAAGGGAATTTATAATGGTTTCCAGAGGATGTTCAGCACTGCAAACTGGAAGATCGATCGCACCAATAAGCAATGGACACTGATCCGGTCCATCAAGGGCAAACGCGTTTCCATTTATGCCAACGTTCCGCTGTCAGAAGAGACCGGCGAAGACGAAAAAGCCCAGAAAGCACTTTGTGACTACCTGGAAAAAAATAACCTGAATCCTACCATTACGATTCACCGCGGTCACAGCTATTTTGCCAATAGCACGATTGACCAGATGGCGCCTTCTTCCAAAATCGTATTTATGGGTTCTTGCGGAGGATTTAATCTTATTGACGTCATCCTGCACAAATCGGAAGATGCCCATATTATCGCTTCCAAGCAAATCGGCAAAACCTCTATCAACAAGCCTTTTTTTGAACTTTTGACGGAAAAACTGAGAAACGGGAGTAATATCGACTGGATCCCTTTTTGGAAAGAATTCAAGACAAAGGCCGGTACAGAGGGATTTGAAGATTATATACCCCCCTACAAGAATTTGGGTGCCATTTTTATCAAGGCCTACAAAAAGGCTATCGGCGATGAAGATGAAAAAAGGGGGTTTTAAATTAAACGGGTCAGTGTTACCTTTACAGCCACGACCCTTATGATTCCAACTTTATCCAGATATCTTATCGCTTGCCTCATTTTGCTGGCCTGTCAGACAACCATCGCCCAGGGGCCTTCGCTTCCCGATACTGTAAAGATCCCACCAGATTACAAACCCGAATTTAACCGGCTCCGGAACCACGAACTAATAGACGCGGAGCAAACAGGTATTCTAAACTCCGATGGCAAGACGGACAGGTTTTTTATTCCTACTGTCAACGATGAGGTCAATTTTTTGCTGACGAGGGCACTCACAAAGCAGGTGGATATCCTGCAATATGATATTGAAACGGATAGTGTGTTTGATCACCGGCTGAAAGTAAATTATCTCAAGGGGCTTGAAAACGTTTTGCATTATTATCGCCAGAACTGGAAAGGCCGATCTGATAAAAAACTGAATCCAGTATATCTCCCCTGGATCCTTCATGCCTACCAGGAATGTGTTGCGAAGGACAGGACGGGCGAGTCAATTGAAACTATCGTCAACCAACTTCCTTATGAAGCGGGTGCTGCCCTTATGAACGCAGGTATCTTTGATAAAAACCCAGGCTACCAACCGGCCAGGATCTCGCTGATATATAAATATTGTATCCTTTATCCCCAGCAGATCTTTTCCATTTTGCGCGAGAATCCCGAAGTGCCTTTCGCAGAAAGCCTGGTCCGTTCGGTGGCGCAAAAAAACCCGCAGCAACTGTATGATTATGCCCAGGCTAATAATAAGCTCGGGACGATCATTCGCAATATTCATGACGATGTTTTTATCAGCGCGGTGGTGAGGATGGCCGGCAGTAAAAGCGGCCAGCAATATTTTCCTTTCCTGGATAACATTGTGAAAGGAAAAATGACATTTGAAGGCGTGGATAGCGTAATGGACGATTCATTATTGTATTACCGCTTGCTGGTAAGCACGCAACTGGATTATACGGAGCGAATGCTGAACGGGGACACTGCTTTTGCCTATAAAGAGTTGATGGCAAAGATCCAGAAAAGGGCCCGCGAGGTTTTTGCGGTTACGATTAATGGCCTGCATGAAAAACCGGACGAAATACGTTTCAAATGTATTCAGCCGCTGACGGCTGAGGAACTATACTATATCGCGGTGTCGACCGACGGCCTGATCTATACCTCCAGTTATACAAGGGGAGTGTACCCGCTGATGATGAAAAAAATTAACGGCAGGGCCGACTCTTTACTGATCAGCGTTCATTTTGATCATTACCGGAAATTCATCAGCCAGGCGGCTGCATTTAATACATTGGGCGAGTTTCTGTCTTCATTTCCCCAGCCATCCGATGCAGATAACCTGATGAAAGCATTCGTAAGCAAGCTCGAAAAAGCCGATGGGCTTGAAGACGGCGTTGACGTAGCTGATTCCTATGCCAGTATCGCTGAAACATTAAAACCAAGGGCCGCGGAAATGCTGAAGAACGTTCAGTTGAATTATAAAAGGAATGTTGCGGAAAATAATCTGAAGGGCATAGCGATCTATAATATCCTGGATAAGCTCTTTCTTTCGGCAGACTCTACCAAAAAGATAAACCTCACCAGGGAGCTGGGCATACCACCTGTTTACAACGTTCCGTTCAGTTCGTTGGTCAATGATAGCGGGGAAGTGGTCATCCAGCTTTTCTTTTACGGGGATGATGACGGGAAAATGGATTATTCCATATTTCTCAATATGTTCAAGAACAGCAATTGGAAGATCAATAAATCCGATACACAATGGGTTGTAATAAAATCGGCCCGGGGAAAACATGTGTCGCTGTATGCCAATATCCCATTGGACGAAGAGACCAGCGGGGACGAAAGAGCACAGAAGGCATTGGGATATTATTTAGAAGAAAACAATATTCATCCTACGATTACCATCAACCGCGGGCATAGCTATCATGCGGAAACGACGATCAAATACATGTCGCCCAATTCGAGAATAGTGTTCATGGGTTCCTGCGGAGGTTTTCATCTCATAGACCTGATCCTGAAAAAGACGCCTGATGCGCATATTATCGCTTCGAAACAAATAGGTAAACGGGATATCAACAAACCATTTCTCCAGTTGTTAACAGATAAGCTACGGGCCGGTAGTAATATAGATTGGATTCCTTTTTGGCGGGAGTTTAAAAAGAAAGCAGATAAAGAGGGATTCGAGGATTATATCCCGCCCTACAAAAACCTGGGAGCGATATTTATCAAGGCGTATAGGATTGCCATAGAAGATAAATAATTTGAAAATGTGGCAATTTGAAAATTTGAAAATGAAGCAACCATTCGTCATTCTTTGAGTTCCTTTTCTTGGTAATCTCTTAGATTTGTTTTTTCAACCAGTGAATTTTGTCAAACCCCAAAAAAACTTTTTTTGATTTTGCTTTATTGCGACGGGTATTCCGGTACGCCGCTCCCTATAAACGAAAATTTTACTGGTCGGTTGTGCTGGCCATTATCCTTGCTTTAGTTACA
>DASSFT010000141.1:0-2065 GCA_035694045.1 Chitinophagaceae bacterium | reverse complement strand
CGTTTCAGGAAACGGATCAGCGATCTTGCCCCGGAGGAACAGGGTTATTGCAGGATAACCCGGTTTATGTATAATGGCAAACAGCAACAAACAAAACCGTATGAGACAATACTGGAGGTGTTGCTCGATAAGAAAATTATGCCGGGCGCTACGGTGACTTTTAATACGGAATTTGAATGCATGGTGCCCAAGTTATCGCGCCGAAGCGGCAGGGACAATGCAGAAGGAGTTCGGTACAGCATGGGACAATGGTATCCCAAGTTGGCGGAATATGACCGGCAGGGATGGCACGCCGACCAGTATATACGCGGAGAATTTTATGGTGTATGGGGCGATTTTACCGTGAATCTTACTCTTGACAAAAATTATAAGGTAGGCGCTACCGGTGAGCTGCAAAATGCTGCCGAGATCGGGTGGGGATATGATAAAGAAGGGACCCCGTTGAAGGATATACCGGGAAATACAAGAACCTGGAAGTTCGCTGCTAAAAACATTCATGATTTTGTGTGGTCTGCAGACCCGGATTATAAACACATCACGAGGAAAGCACCCAATGGACCGACACTTCATTTTATCTATAAGTATAACCCGGATGATGACAAGAACTGGCAGGCTACAGCCGACACTTGCACAATGATCTATCCTTTTATGGCCAAAACATTTGGCCCCTACCCTTATAGCGTTTATTCGTTTTTACATGGTGGAGGTGGCGGCACAGAATACTCGCTGGCCACGCTGGTGAGAAATTATTCCCTGGGAACGGCCGTTCATGAATGGTGTCATAGCTGGTACCAGATGATGATGGGCTCTAATGAGGAAGAATACGGATGGATGGACGAAGGGTTTACCAGTTATGCAGAGTCCCGCGTTCTCGCCTGGCTTCACAACAAACCTTTTTACATCGATGATGGAGCGTACCGGGCATATTACAATATGGTAAAGAGCCCGCTTCACGAACCGTTGAGTGTACCGGCCAATTTTTTTAATACTAATTATGCCTACAACAACAATGCTTACAATAAAGGTGCGCTGTTTATGTGCCAGCTTGGCTATATAGTAGGAGCACCGACATTGGATAAGATACTGCTGGAATACTACCGCGTATGGCGTTTCAAGCATCCTGACCCGGATGATTTCATTCATGTGGCTGAAAAAACAAGCGGTTTGCAACTGCGATGGTATAAAGAATTTATGATGTATACTATGAAAACTGTTGACTATAAGATCGACAGTTTGTGGGAAGAGAACAGCAAGACAAAGATCCGGGTACGGAGGTTGGGTCAAATGCCAATGCCAGTTGATATACAGATCAGTTTTGCCGATAGCACCAGCGAAATGCATTACGTGCCGACTGACCTGATGTTTGGCGCAAAGGCTGCGGAGGATAACATGCCGCGAAAAGTTTACCCGGCCTGGAGATGGACACACGATACCTATATTATAGAAAGCGAAAAAAGGCTTGGGCAGATCGTTATAGTGGAAATTGATCCCACCCAAAGGATGGCTGATATTGACCGGGGGAATAACAGGCTTAAACTAAAGTAATTAAGGCATGTTGCTAAACGACGAAACCACCTACGTGAAGCAGGTGGTTCCTTATCGTTGATTAGGCCCCTTTATTAATTTATCATCAAAGAATGGTCAATGGTATGTGGGCAAGAATCAGTTAAGACGAAAATAAGTTTAAGGACCTGCCTTTCAAATACCACTTTTGTGGTATTCTTTGTTCTAATGGGAAATTAACGTCCGAAGAACCTGTTCACAGCCTCGACCCGATTACTAACATGGAGTTTTTCGTAGATATGATATACGTGTTTTCTTACTGTTTCTGCGCTAAGGAATAACTGCGCGGCGATCTCTTTATACATTAAGCCTTTCGAAAGCTGTTCCAGTATTTCCTTTTCCCGGTTGGTCAACTGATCGAGCCCGGAACCTTCATGGGAAGCCGGTTTATTCTGAAATGCCGCAACCACTTTGCGCGCAATCTGGCTGCTCATGGGTGCACCTCCCTGGTATAGTTCGCGGATTGCTTCTAATAATTTAGCAGGTGCCGTTTTCTTCAATA
>DASSFT010000140.1:0-2330 GCA_035694045.1 Chitinophagaceae bacterium | reverse complement strand
ATTACGGTGCAACATGCCCGGATCAATCGTGGCGCCAAGTTGATCATCACATCAGCTGATGGCCAGATATTGCGGGTGATCATTCCGGCGGTAGGTGCTTCTCACACTCCTGTGAACATAAGCAGTCTGAGATCCGGCACTTATTTCGTAAGGCTGGATGATGGAAATGGAGATATTCAAACAGCAAAATTGGTCAAACCTTAGATGTAATCCTATGTCGGGGACCGGCTCTAATCCAGCCGGTCCTTTTTTATTTAAACGACGGATAATCAGGGTTGAGGCGCTGGTTCCATAGGTAAATTTTCTCTTTTATCCAAATGAATTTCCCAATTTGGTAATATGTCGGAAAAAAATCCGTTATTTTGTGTTGTTCTGGTGTTCTGTACAGTTTCACAAGTCCTGAAGAACTACTTATCCTCATGGTAAATGTTCAAGGTTACTGTTTACTGTTGGCACTTATTAGTTTTTTAAAATTTATCAGTAAAATGAACATTTACGTAGGAAACCTCAGTTGGAACCTGAAAGACCAGGATCTTTCCAACCTTTTCGCTTCTTATGGCGAAGTAACTTCTGCTAAGATTGTTACAGACAAATTCACCCAACGCAGCAAAGGCTTTGGTTTTGTTGAAATGGCTGACGATGCTTCAGCACAAGCAGCTATTGCTGCCCTTAACGGATCTGAAGTTGATGGCCGCAATATCGTTGTAAACGAAAGCCGTCCTAAACCGGAAGGTGGTGGTAGCGGCGGCGGTGGCGGATTCAAGAAGAGAAGCTTTGGTAGCGGCGGCGGTGGCGGCGGCTACAAAGGAAAAGGTGGCGGCGGCGGCGGCTACAACAAAGGCGGCGGTGGCGGTTACAATCGCGATCGCGGCGGTAGTGGTGGATATAGCAACGACTATTAATCTAAGCGCCCCCGGAATTTCCCGGGATTAAAAATGCATTGAGTCCGGTTCAAAAAACCGGACTTTTTTTATTCGTTTTTTCTAATGGACTCTTTAAGACCTTCTAATGCTCTTTTTTCAATTGTCCATTCCCAATTTGTTTAAGTTTGTAGGCCAATTACTTTTCTGTTAATTACACAAGAACCATCTCTTCCTGGCTTTTTGACGGTTTTCAGGCTTGATGTTTGAATAAACATCCGGCAAATAGTTGATAATCTTTCATATTAGATCATCTGCTGTCACAATATAAAAAAGGAGAACCATGCTTACTGTCATTATTCCGGCATTGAATGAAGAGAAGACCATTGTGCAGGTAATAAATTTTTGTCGCTCGGAGCCCGGCGTCTCGGAAATTATAGTGGTAGATGACAGGTCAGAAGATACAACCGCCTCTTTAGCCCGGGAAGCGCAGGCAAAAGTTATTATCAGTGCAGCCAGAGGCAAGGGCATTTCCATGAAAGAAGGAATTGAAGCGGCATCGAATGAGATCATCGTATTTCTGGACGCCGACATTGATCCTTATCCTGAAAAAACAATCAGCAAGCTCACGACCCCTCTGTTAAATAACGAAGCAGATTTTGTAAAAGGCGCATTTGCACGGAATGCTGGCAGGGTAACCGAACTCGTAGCAAAACCGTTGCTCACCATTTTATTCCCCGGTTTATCGCAATTCTCTCAACCACTGAGCGGAATGATAGCAGGGAAAAAAACGTTCTTTCAAAAAATCGAGTTCTTTAATGATTACGGGGTAGACATCGGCATACTGATTGACATGTATCTCATGAAAGCGAGAGTACAGGAAATAAATATCGGATATATAGAAAATAAAAGTAAACCGTGGGAGGCGTTAGGAAAAATGAGCAGGGAAGTATCAAGGGCCATTATTACAAAGGCACAGGGACAGGAAAATAACGCACTGACAATGGAGAATGCCAATTCCCTGGAGGTTATCCAGCGGGAAATGAATAATGTGCTGCGGGAAAATTTGTCAGCCTCTCAAAAGATGATCGTGTTCGACATGGACGATACAATCCTGAAAAGCCGGTATATTAATGAATGTGCAGATGCATTTGGATTCAGACCGAAGCTCGAAGAGTTGCGCTTTAATGAAAAAGACCCGATCATCCTGACCAAACGGATCGGTTTATTGTTAAGAAACCGGACGATGGATGAATTGCTTCACATCATTAGCAATATGGAAATGGCGGATAATATTATTGAAGTCATACAGAACTTTAAACAAAAAGGATACCTGGTGGGGATCATTAGTCATAGCTACACACTAATTGCCAATTATGTAAAGCAACAGATAGGCGCTGATTTTGCCGTGGCTCACCAGCTGGAATTTTTCGAGGGCAAGGCAACAGGCGAAGTAAATCTGCCTTCCTA
>DASSFT010000139.1:0-2859 GCA_035694045.1 Chitinophagaceae bacterium | reverse complement strand
GGTTTGATGGCTGGATCCCAATCCTCTTCCATTATTTCCATGAAAATATTCATAGAACAAGACCAGGTGGTCGTTGCCTGCTTGTTTATAAAACCAGCTGTAATCACCATAGAGCCGGCGATCGCCTTCTAAATCTTTTTCAAAAAGACTGATCACCCTTTTTGTCAGTTCATCGGCTACCTGCACGAGGTTCATTTTATTGCCGGAACCTGAAGGGTATTCAACCTGCAAAGAATCGTTATAGAATTCTCCATATTTCCGGATAGATTGTATGATGAGATAATTGATCGGCATCCAAACGGGTCCACGCCAGTTGGAATTACCTCCAAACATATTCGAAGTCGAATCACCCGGGTCATAACGTATGGTGTATGTGTTTCCTTCCACTACCACCGAATAGGGGTGTTCATCATGATATTTGGATAAAGCCCGTATCCCGCCAGCAGATAAAAATTCGTCTTCATCGAGCAGGCGTTGCAGGAGGTCGACCAGTCTTTCTTTGCGGATAAGAGACAGGAGGATCTCACCATCGGCACTTCTTTCTTCGTTTGGCCAGAATTTATTATTCTTTTTGCGGTAATCTTCAAACCAGGTAACCCGTTTTTTAAAATCGGTCAACTTATCCAGCACCTGTTTGCTGATGGTAGAAACAGCATAGAGGGAAGTGACGCCGACAATTGATTGTATACGGAGAGGTATCGGATCCGCACCGCTAATACACAATACATCGTAAAAGAATTTATCCTCATCATTCCAAAGCCCGTGCTCATTGAGAGATTCGGCGATCAAAACAAAATGTTCAAAGAATTTTGTAGCCGTATCCTCGAAGGAACGGTCATTCATAGCTATTTCGATAGCCATGTCCATCATGTCGAGCGCATAAGTACCCATCCAACTGGTTCCATCTGCCTGCTCCAGCTGCATTTCACCGGGAAAATGAAAGCTTCGATTGAATACACCGATATTGTCTAAACCAAGGAACCCTCCCTGGAAGATATTGTTTCCTCTTACATCCTTACGGTTGATCCACCAGGTAAAATTGATAAGCAGTTTGTGAAAGATCTTTTTCAGGAACTCTACATCTCCAAACCCGGTACGTTTTTTTTCGATATGGTATACTTGCATTGCCGCCCAGGCCTGTACAGGGGGGTTGACATCGCTGAAGTTCCATTCATAGGAGGGCAACTGTCCATCCGGTTTCATATACCATTCCCTCATCACCAGCAACAACTGGTGTTTGGCAAATGTAGGATCGACAACGGCCATTGAGATACATTGGAACGCGAGATCCCATGCCGCATACCAGGGGTATTCCCATTTGTCCGGCATCATAATGATATCCTGGTTTTTCAAATGTGTCCAGTCATTATTGCGACCAGTCATCTTCGAAGGACTTACTGAAGTAATACCGTCACTTTTTGTCAACCATTGTTCTACATCGAAATGATAGTATTGTTTGCTCCATAACACACCCGCCAATGCCTGTCGCTGTATCTGCGCCATCTCGTTGCTCATTCCTTTTGGCAATATCGCCGCATAGAAATCGTCTGCTTCCTCTTTGCGTTGCCTGAATATATCCCGGAAGCCATTTGCAAAAGGCTTATCCAGGGACTTATTGCTTAACCGGCAATAAAAGGTCTTGGTGGTTCCACCACCGATCTTCATCTTATAAACGGGTGAAAATTTCGTTCCCTGTTTTTTCTTAGTGAGCTCTGACAGGTTCTTACCCTTTATAATTGCATCGTGAAAAGCATCCTTGACAAAAATGCTTTGATTGGGTTCACCGCTTACGATCTCGGTATTGGTCTCGTTTTCGGTAAAAAGATGTTTGTCGGGAGGTAAAAAATAAAAATAATAGTCGCCCAGGCGCTCATGCTCGGCTTTTACAGATGTTTTGTTGAGATAACTGATGGTCGGTTTGTTCTTCAGCGAACCATGGCTCCAGCGGTTGTAAAACCATAACGTGGGCAGCAAGGTCAATTCGGCGGCCTTATGGTATTTATTGACGATATGGATCTTTATGAAAATATCCTCAGCGCTTTGCTTCGCATAGGTAATCAGTACATCAAAATACTGGTTGTTGTTAAATATGCCGGTGTCTAATATTTCATACTCGGGATCTTCCTTGGTACGAGACTGGTTTTCTGTCCTGAGTTTTTCATAAGGAAATGCCTGTTGTGGGTACTTATACAGGTATTCCATGTAATAATGACTGGGAAGGTTGTCAAGGTAATAATAGAGCTCTTTCACATCTTCACCATGATTGCCCTGGGGATTGCTCAGGCCAAACAGGCGCTCTTTCAACATCGGATCATTGCCGTTCCATAATGATACGCAAAAACAAAGGTTACCGAAATAATCAGAGATACCACCCAGGCCGTCTTCGCCCCATATATACGACCGGCAATGTGCATGATCAAAAGGGAAATAGTGCCAGGCATCACCATTGGGGCTATAATCCTCCCGCACCGTTCCCCATTGGCGCTCGCTCAAATAAGGCCCCCATTGTACTAATGGAATCGCATGGGTTGCATTTACTGCCAGTCGCTGTTGTTCTGCTGTCATTCTCTTGTTTTATCACCAATAATGGCCGGCAGAATTGCAGGATTGGTTGTTCAGTTTGGTTTCTCACAGAATTGATTCGGACCTATCCAGCAACGCTGAAATGTTATGTTTAACCGGCAAAACAAATATTCATATAGCAATGCAATGCCATAAGTTAAGCCGTAAAATTAACTCATCCGGGTTAATTAAATACAGTCGGAGACATTAAGTAGCGCCCATCTTGATTTCACGCAATCCCGGTGCGGCTTTAATTTGCCACGGATACACGGTATTGCCACGGATACACGGAAAAAA